>JAFGRF010000357.1 GCA_016935295.1 Caldifarciminota bacterium
CAGCGAACGATAGCTCCGCGCATGCTCAAGCTACACGCATCATTCCAGGTCGGCAGCGAGTCTACGCACCGGGTCGTGTCAGGAACCGGCAGCGCGCGGACCGCCATGACCATGCACAGCGCCAACGCGAAGATCCGAAGTCCGAATGCTCCGGTCATTCTCAGTCCTTTCCTGTCTGCAACCGGCATCCTCTCAAGGGGGGCTTGCGCCCGCCCGCCTCTGAATTCCGCCTGCTCCCCACTCCCGACTCCCCACTCACTCTGCCATTCATCTTGTCACCACCACCTTGTGGACAGCTTGAGCTTGCGCTTGGGCTTCACGCACGAAGTACACGCCCGGCGCAAGACCTCGCACGTCATTCGCGCCGGCCTTCAGGTCAAGGACCTTCCGACCATCACTAGAGAGGAGTGAGGAGTTAGCAGTTAGCAGCGAGGACGGCAGGAACAGCACGCCGCGGACGACGGTTGGGCCGGACTTCGTCGAGCGCAGATCGGCGGTCGTCGTTTCCTCGACGCCGCTCGTCGAGTCCCCAAAGACACACACGGAGGTCCCGCATGCGACGTACATCCGGCCCCGTGTCGGACTGAAGGCCATTCTGGTCGGGTAGTCGTCGAAGTAGAAGCCCTTGACAAGACTCTCGCCCACGCAGTCGATCACCTTCACCGCGCGGTTGTCGCAGCTGCAGTAGAGCCAGTTGTGCAGTGTGTCGAGGCCGAGCCATCGAGGGCCGAAGCTCACAAGAATGACAGTGTCGACCACGTCCGCGGCGCCGTCGATCACGGTGACGGCGCTCTGCGCGACGTAGTTGGTCGTGTAGACGCGGTTGTTCAGCGGATCATAGCAGATGCCATAGCCCCAGTCGCCGACGGGTATGGTCGTCAGTACCGAGTCACCCTCGCCATCGACTACGGTCACGGCCTGGTCGGGATGGCCGGATGACGTGCAGTAGACCTTGTTGCCCTGTGAGTTGTAGCAGAGGACTCCGGCCCCGTGCGCCACGCGCACCTTTGCGACCAGGCTGTCGTCGACGCAGTCTATCACGACCAGCGTGTCGGCGGTGGCGCAGTAGACCTTGTTGTCTGCCGAGTTGTGACAGAGGTCCGTTGCCTGATCCGGGAGCAGAATGGTCGCGAGCACGACATTCGAGTCACCGTCTATCACGGAGACCACAGGATCGGGGTAACGTGACGAGCAGTAGACCCGGCGGTTGACCGGGTTGTAGCACAGCTGCTCGGGCTGAGTCCCGACTCGCACGGTTGCCAGCACCGTGCTCGTGGCGCCGTCTATCACGCTCACGCTGGTGTCTGCATAGTTCGCGCAGTAGACCTTGTTGTCGTGCGGGTTGTAGCAGAGCCTCGATGGACGGTACCCGACCTCAACCGTAGTGAGGACCGCGTTGGTCGCCCCGTCGACAGCGGCCACGGCGCCGGCGGCCGAGCTTGCGCAGTAGATTCTGTCGTCACGCGAGTCATAGACAAGGTCAGACACTGAGAACGCCGCAAGGCTCACGGTCGCCAGGACGCTGTCGCCGACGCAGTCAAGCGCGGCCAGGTTGTTTCTACCGTGATTCACGCAGTAGACCTCATTCTTGCGCGGGTTGTAGCAGAGGCCATAGGGCTGTGCCTGGGTCCCGAACCGCACCGAGGCAACGACCGTGTCGGCTGCTGCATCGATGATTGTGACGCTGGTGCCCGTCCCATGCGCACAATAGACCTTGTTGCTCTGCGGGGCATAGCGCAGGTCGGAGGTCCGGCCCGGGACCGGGACGGTTGCTGTGATGGCGTCTGTTGCGCCATCGACCACTGTCACCACCGTGTCGATGTTGGCGCAATAGACCTTGTTGTTCTGTGAGGCGTAGCAGAGCCGCCTGGGGCCGCCCGGTATTGCCAGCACGGCCAGGACCGAATCCGTCGCCCCGTCTATGACACTCAGGGTGTTATCGTAGCTGCTGGAGCAGTAGACCTTGTCGTTCTGCCAGTTGTAGCATAGCCCGAGTGGAACCCTCCCCACGCGTATCGTCGTCAGCACCTGATTGGTCGTGCCGTCAATCACCGTGATGCTGCTGTCCTCGGAGTTCGCCGCGTAGACCTTGTCGTCCTGCGGGTTGTAGCAGAGGCAGAGTTCGCTGCTGACCCCGGCCGGCACGGTTGCCAGCACCGAGTCGCTCGCCCCGTCAATCACGTACACGGACTCAGCACCGCAGTACACTTTGTTGGCCAGCGGGTTGTAGCAGAATGCGTAGGGTGGACGGCTCATCGTCAGGGTCTTCAGCCTCTGGTTCGATGCCGCGTCAACCACCGTGACAGTCCCGCCGACGTAATCGGCGCTGTAGACCTTGTTATCGTGAGTGTTGCAGCAGAGGGCCACCACCATCGGGCCGGTGGGGACCCGGGCGATCCTCTTGTTTGTCGCGCAGTCAACCACCATCACATCGCTACCCTGCCCTCCAACGTAGACGCAGTTGCTGGCCGAGTCGTACGCGACGACCCACGCACCTCCCAGGCCGCCTAGCGTGTCGGGTATGGGAATGGTCGCTTGCAGCCACTGGCAGTTGGCCACTGACGCGGATAGACCAACAACTGCCGCACACAGGAGCAGTCTCGGTGCCATCACCATTGCACAGTCCTTTCTTGTCCGCTACTGCCGCGCCCTATGCGTGGCGGGGCCGGACAAGCACGAACTTGGCCGCTATTGGCCTCCTCTCGCGGTCCCGGGTTGTTGGGTCTGGTTGGGCAGGCATGTACTGCCCTAAGCTGCTACTGATGCGTGTCAATCACGCAGTGTTGGCTTTTGGTCTCCTCGATTGCTGAGCCAGTATAGTATCTTCTCTTTCGCTGTCAAGAGCGGGTCAGGCCGCGGGCGGAACCGGATTGCGGACATCGAGTGCTGGAATCGGCCGCCGATGCCGACGAGCGGGGTGAAGGGAATGCCGGTGGACCGGCCGGTCATGGCTATGAACTCATGGAGCAGGGCGGCGGAAGACTGAAGGCGGTCCCGAGGTCCTCGACCACGGGGCTCTCCGGGCTACTGACGGCCTGCCGGTTCGCGCTTGCCCACCCGCCTGGTCTTGAGGGCCGTCCTGCGGGCGACACGAGCAAATGCGCGCAGGGCTTCGTTGACTGCGTCATCGGTCGGGAAAACCTCAGCGACGTCCGGGCTGAGCAGCACCAGGTTGCTCCCGGACCGATACGCTTCGAGGTGCTTGCCTCGAACACCCGGACCCAGGTCGCGGCGCCTGTAGTCAGGTCGAATGTCTCCGTTCTTAACCTTCTTCATAGATCCTCTTTTCCGGGCGCGTCATGAGACGCGCACTTACTATCCTGACCCGCCGACCGTAGTCGGCATGCGCGACGACAAGGCGCCGGTCGAAGCGGGACACGCCGAAAGTCAGGTACCGCTGCTCCGAAACCGAGTGATCGGGGTCTGCAAACGTAGCGGCAAGCGGGTCGCCGAAAACGGTCGCTGCCTCGTGGAACGTGACGCCGTGCTTCCGCACGTTCGCGACGGCTTTCTCTTCGTTCCATTCGAACACTATCATGTCCGCTCAGGTGTGATTATAGACCGCGTCTACGCTGACGTCAAACTACCGAGCCTGATATCGAGGCGCGAAGCATTCGGACCACCCTAGAATCGGCCGCCGATGCCGACGAGCGGGGTGAAGGGAATGCCGGTAGACCGGCCGTTGACGATGTTGCCGTTGCGGTCTTCGAACTGGACCAGGTTGTACACGTTCTGCCGGTTGTAGACGTTGATTATCTCGATGTACATGTGCGGGTGGAGCGGCAGCTTGGGCAGCTCGCGCGAGAGCTTCAAGTCGAGCCGGTGGTAGGTCGGCACCCGCGCCGAGTTCTTCTCGCCCTCGATAACGTACGCCGAATGGCCGCGGCGGATGTCCGAGGTATTGATCTGGTTGGGCGACTGAGTATAGAGCAGCGGCGTGTACGGCGCGCCGGTGTTGAGATGGAACGTCGCGGCGAGAGTCCATTCCGGGCCGAAGGTCTTCTGGACCTGGAAGTTGAACGAATTCCTGCGGTCGTACTTGTCCCAGTACAGCGTCGTATCGGTGCCCTGCTGCTTCCGGCACCACGAGAGCGCGTAGGTCAGCCAGCCGCTCCAGCCGTTGACCGCCGACTGTTCGAGCACGGCCTCGACTCCGCTCGCGCGGCCATAGCCGTCGTTGCCTGCGTCATAGACAACGCCCTGGATATCGGTCTTCCAAGTCGGCAGCCGCGAGTACTCCTTGAGGTAGCCTTCGACCGAGAGCCGCGTCTCGGGTGCCAGCCTGAACTCGCTCGCGACTGAGTAGTGGTCGGCCTCTTTGGCCCCGAGCGCGCCGAGTTCGAACAGCTTGTAGTCGTCATACTGCTGGTCGAACACGAACGAGGCGCACGAGTTACGCAGGAAGCTGTAGGAGTGCTGGTACAGACGGCGATACCCGGCCTTGAACGTCATATCGTCGGTCAGGAACAGGCTGGCCACTGCCCGCGGCTGCATTGCCTTGTCCAGTGCCCAGCGCACGTCTTCGTACCTGATTCCGAGGTCCAGTCCCAGTTGTTTGATCGGACTCAGGCTCAGCGCCGCGTACAATGCCCACGTGTTATCCTCCCGAGCCAGGGTCTGCGGGGTCAAAAGGTTCCCGGTGAAGCCGACCCGCCCCAGATCCACTCCCCAATCGAGCTCCGCCTTGTCCGAGAACGCACCGATGGCATTCAGGCGCAATCCGTACTCGGTCTGCTGCGTCACCGCAGTACCCCACCAGGCCGATGGTGTCAGGTCGAACTCGTGGGTATTCGAGTAGAAAACGAGGTCGGTCTTCATGCTGCCGAGGTCTGACTCGATGCTCGCGGCGAGCGACGTGCCGGCCTCGTTCATCGTCTCGTCAATCCCCAGAAGCGTCGAGGTGATGTGGTCCGAGCCGTTCACCATCGTCAGCCGGAGCCGATGCTTCGGGGACAGCGGCACCGCACATTGACCGGTGAAATCGGAATAGGACGGTCGGTTGTAGGTACCCGCTCCCATCGGTCCGAACAGGACGTTGTAGAAGGTCCGGCGATACGACCCGAGGAAATCGATGTCACCGAGGTTGCCGACATACGCCGCCTTCATGT
Organism: Caldifarciminota bacterium; assembly: GCA_016935295.1. Lineage (GTDB taxonomy): Bacteria > Hydrothermota > Tepidihabitantia > Tepidihabitantales > Tepidihabitantaceae > UBA2258. The sequence continues at coordinate 5,109 of JAFGRF010000357.1, forward strand.
TCATCGGGTCATAGGCCCAGAACCCTTCGCCGCGCTCCAGTTGCTTGGGCTGCATCACGGCAATGCTCGAAAGCGCGCCGCCGTAGCGCGAGGGAAACACGCTCGGGTAGAACGATATCTTTTCCACGATGTCCGGGTTCAGCACCGACGAAAAACCGAGCAGGTGATAGGGCCAGAGCAGCTCGACGTCCCCGAACCAGACCGAACTCTCGTCGGTCTCCCCTCCCCGCACCGCATAGGTCCCGCTCCATTCGCCGCGGGCGCTCGGCGCGACGCCGGGCAGGAAGGAAAGCGACCGCACCGGGTCCTGCACGAACCCGCCGGCGTTGCGCGAGAGCTGCTCCGAGCTGATCTCGCGTACTGTGACCTGCTGCTCCCCGCGCTCGCGCCGTGACTGCACGCTCACGCCGGGAACCGGTATAACCTTGGGGCGCAGCCGGAACTCGACCCGCACCACTCCATGTGCAGGCACGTCAATGTCCACAGTCTCGGGCTCGAACGCAACGTGGCTGGCCACGAAACGACTGCGTACGGCCTTGACCGAACCGAGCACAAACCCGCCGTTGTCTCCGGTCGATGCGCCGCGCTCGCTTCCCACTAGAACGATGTTGGCGCCGCCGACGGCGACGCCGGAAGCGCTGTCGACAACCGTACCGCGCACAAGCCCGGTCTGGGCGAACAGCAGAATTGTCAGGAGGCTAAGCAAACACGGTGTTTATTCGATACGGCTAATGTTAGCCACCTCCTTGCCTCCCGTCAAGCCCGGCGGATGGCCGTGACCAAACTCGAAACCAGAAACACGAATGACGATTGAATGACGAAGCCTGAATTCCTGCTCGGTCATTGCCCATTCGAGCCTCAATCGGTATTGGCCCCGGCGGTCCGACAGTGTGGACTTCGAACCTCGGAATTCTGCCTCGGAGCCGTGCTTTCGCGGCTTGAGTGTCTGGTCTGGAGGCGTTCAGAACCTGAGCCCGGCCAGTCGGACCTTGACGCCGTACTCGAACGAATGGTCAGGCAGTTCAGTTCCGGCCAACGCGACAGCCGGAAATTCCAGCCTGCCGCCGAGACCGGGCCGACTCGATCCGGGCTCGGGTTTGGCGCCCAAGTTATAGCCGACAACAGCACCGACCGGAATGGCCATTCCTCCCAAGACATAAAGCGGAACGGCCACGCCGGGCAGATCTGGAGCGTGTGGATCGTTCATGACACGGACGCCAAGGGCAATCGCCCCAGCCGCCAGCGGAAGGCCCGCGTACGCCCCGAGAACAGCACAGCCCGTTGAGCCCTTCTGGCCCAGCGCCCCACCGACCCGAGCCGTACCGTATGCTGCAGCAGCCGGCAAGACGGCTGCGGAAACGAGCTCAAGAGCAACCGCGCCCGCAATCGTAGCCTTGCTGCCACCTCCCCAAGCGGCCAAGACCGCGGCAGTACCAAGACCCATTGCCAGACAACCGCATCCGGCGACTCCGGGCAATGCCCCAAGGCCCTCAAGCGTATACACCTCCGCGCGCGAGCGCTCTTGCGCCTGCGCCGGCACTTGCAGAGTGGCCACCAAGATGATGACCGCAATGAAAACGCACTTCGCACTCATGATACCTCCTTGAATCCACATGGGACTCCACCCAATCCGAACCTAGAACTTCAACCCGGCCACTTGCACCTTCACCCCGTACTCGACTGAATGGTCAGGCAGCTCAGCGCTCGTCAGAGCCAAGGCCGGTAGTCTGAGCCTGCCGCCGAAGCCAGGCCCATACAGCCCGGCTTCGCGTACGACACCGGAGTTGTAGCCAACGACCGCACCAACGGGAACCATCAACCCGCCCACAGTGTAGAACGGCAAGCCGACAACGTAGTCTCCGGTGCGATCGGCAAGATAGAAGCCAGCAACCGCCAGTCCTGCGCCAACAACGGCGCCGGCGTATGCACCGCCGATGGCCCACCCCTTCGAACCGAACTCACGCAACCTGTGACCCGCGTGGATCGCACCGAGCCCCGCAGCAAGAGGCAGGGCCGCCGCGGAAACAGCCGCCACGGCCAAAGCAGCCGGATTCGGTGAAGCAGGAGGAGCATCAAGCACGTACGCCAGCGCCACGCCACCACAACATGCACAGGGGATGGCCATGGAGAATGCTCCGAGTCCTTCCAGAGCGTAGATCTCGGCGGGAGAACGCTCTCTCTCCGCATACAGCCATTGGTAGCCGGCGTCAGCCAACATGCAGCACGCATCGCTGCAGGCTCTCTCAAGACACTCTTGCGGAAGGGCGTCGGCGTGGCGACGCTCTCCTCCCTCTCTTGGCCCCGGCTGCGCAAAGGCGATGGCGCCGGCCAGGCCGACTGAAATCAGGACAACCTTCGGTTTCACACTGCCTCCCACAGTCCTCATCCGACTCTTCCCCTGTCGATTCCGGAACACCGGCCGGGCCGGGCAGACTGCCGGCTCAGTCTCTATCGCACCTCCCTAGCGTTGAATCACAACCTTGGTGACGCTGGACGCATCACGCATCAAGCCTGACGCCTGACGCAAGAAGTACACGCCAGGGGCGAGGTGACTCACGTCGTTCGCTCCTGGATAGAGGTCCATCGCCTTGCGGCCGGCCGCGTCCAGCAGGACGCTCGACGCTACGCGCTTCACGCCTGACGCCGGAAGATGCAGCACTCCGCGGACGATGGTCGCGCCACGGTTCGCCGCTCGCACTTCGCCGGTCGGAGTCTCCTCGACGCCCGCCATGAACTCCCAGGCCCAGCATGAGGCGCCGCGAGTGCCGACGAGCAGCACGTCATTCTCCCCCCGGGCGAATTCCAGGCACGCCACGCGCCGCGTTTGCAGACCAGCGGAGATGTCCTGCCAGCCCGTACCTCCGTTGGTCGAAAGGAATACACCGCTGTCCCCGGCCGCCGCGACCGTGTCGCCGCCTGCGGAGAGGAACCGCACCGAGTAGAAACCGAGCGTGGCGTTGACCTTGCTCCAGTTGTCCCCCGAGTCGGTCGTGCGGTAGATCCCGCTCGCGCTCGCGGCGATAACCGTGGCCGGGTCGGTCGGATGGACCGCGAGCCCGCAGACGTCGTAGTCGGGCGAGCTGGCGGTCCGCTGCCAACTGGCACCGAGGTCGGTAGACCGGAATACGATTCCGACAAAGCTCCCGCGCCCGCCCGCATACACCGTCCGGGGCTGGGAAGGCGCGACTGCCAGCGAGTAGCAGAAATCGGCGTAGAAGCTCCAGAGGGTGTGGCGGGCCCAGGTCTTTCCAGAATCGCGCGAAACCGACACGCCGAAGTACCCGGGTGACGTCTGGCCCCCGGTGATAACCACGTTCGCGCTCTCCGGATGAACCAGCACGCACCCGCCATCGTTGTACCACATCGAGTCGATCTGTGTCCAGACGGCGCCGCCGTCCGAGCTCACGAAGAGCTCGGCGTACCCTCAGCCGGAACCTTCGAGCGCATAGAGCCGGTCCCCGCCGGTCCCCTGCGCCAGCCCGATGCCGCAGATGTTGCCGCAGGCCAGGAAGTCCGTGCACCGCTCCCATGTCCGGCCTGCGTCGGACGACTTGTGCACGCCGACACCCTCGACCGCTGCGTAGACGCGCTCCCGATTCCAGGCCGGAACGCTGACGGTCGTTATGACCGCGCTGTGGATGCCGGCGCTCCGCGGGTTCCAGGTCCGGCCGCCATCGGTGGACTTCACCACGCCGGCGGAGATCCCGCACCAGACACCGTCGGCTGCTTCCGCGTCGGCGATGACGCCGCCCAGACTGACAGAAGAGGTAATAGACGACACCCGCTGCCAGGTCGCTCCCGCATCGGTCGTGGAATAGCAGGCCGAGCCGGTATCGTAGCCGCTGGCATAGCCCCTGGCCGGATCGACCGGGCTCATGTCCACGCTCATGACGTATTGCGGGCCGCCCGCCTGATACCAGCTGCCCCCGGTATCGGTTGTCCGGAACACACCGGACACCGTGCCGGCGCAGATCAACCCGGTATCGACATGGCTGGCAGAGAGCGCAAGGACGTAGTTGTCCGGCGAGAGGCCGTTCGAGCGGGACTCCCACGTCGTACCGCAGTCGGTTGAGCGGTACATCGTGCCGTAGTCGCCGCCAAGGAAGATGACGCCCGAGTCGACCGGGCTCACTTCAAGCGAGTAGATGTATCCGGTGTCATCGGCTACCAGTGACGAACTCCAGGACTCGCCGTGGTCGGTCGAGACACTGAACATGGGCAGCGTGATGGTATCGTAGAGCCCGCCGGCGGCGTAGACCCGGCCCGGAACATACGGGTCGCACCCCAACGCCTGACCGTAGAACGGCACGGACGCCGACCGCCACGTTGCCCCGCCGTCGGTCGAACGCCTGACGGCGCCGCCGCCGTCACTCCCATAGACTGTCATCGGGTCGAACGGGTCAATCACGACCAGAGCCAGGTACGGTACGCTGCCCGCAACTTCCCAGGCGCCACCGGCGTCGGTAGTCCGATAGACCGGCTGCAACGTGTCAGTCGAGTGAAGCAAGCTCACCAGGGTTGCCGGCTGGCCGGGCGAAACCGCGAGCGCGGCCACGCTCCCGCCATCCGGCCCGACCGGTACCCACGCCGCGACCGCAGCGCCCGCCAGCACCGTAAGAAGAAACATCGCTCTCGGCACACTCGCCTCCTATTTCTGGATAACGACCTTCTTCACGCTTGACGCATCACGCATCACGCCCGACGCCGGACATACGAAGTAGACACCGGCGGCGAGCCCCGACACATCGTTGACGCCGGGCCTCAGGACACTCACCTTTCGGCCCGCCGCGTCGAGCATCTCCGCCCTTTGTGCCGGATGCTGTCTGCTGTCTACCCCGCCGAGCACCAGCACTCCGCGGACGATGCTTGCCATAGGACGCAGACTGCGGGCGCGCGGTTGCAGGTCATCGCTGATTGCCGTGACGAGGGAGTCGTGCTTGTAGTAGATTTCCGAGTTGCCGTCGCGGTAGTCGGACCAGACGACATGGAGGTCGAACGGCGAAGCCGAGTTGCCGCCGTTGGCGATGGACGGGCGCTCACGGGTGTTCGTCGCCGCGGTGATGTTCTCGGGCACGCTCCACGTCCCGGCCAGCGAGCGCCGGCTGTAGCGAATCTGGCCCACGGTCGGGAAGGAATCGCTCTCGCCCTCCCAAACCGCGTGGCCGGTGCCGTCCGGTGTGAACTCGATCTGGCCCGTGCCCTGACCGTATTGCAGGCCGGGCTCGGAGACCGTATCGCGCGGCTGCCAGCCTGCGCCGTTCCGATACGCGTGGACCATCCGCGCGGTACCGTTCGCGTCCTGTCCCTGCCAGAGGATGTGCGGGGCGGCCGTTGCCAGGTTCAC
>JAFGRF010000050.1 GCA_016935295.1 Caldifarciminota bacterium
CCGTCGTGCCCGGCTCGGACTCAAGATGGGGAACGGTCACGACATCCCCTTCTTTGACGAGGTACTGGCAGCCGGCAACTCTGACAATCGCGTACATGTTGGTTTCCTACCTTCCTAGCGGACTGGGTTGATCTGGCGCCGGTTCGGCCGGGAGCGGCTGTGTCGGCACCGACTGCTGCGCCGGGGTCGGTTGCGGCACCTGGCTCGAGCGGGTGAGCCGCGACCCGGCGATGACGAGGCCGAGCGAGGTGAGCATGAAGGCGACCGCGACTCCGGTCGTCAGCTTGGCCATAAACGGGGCCGCGCCGCCACCGCCGAACACGCTCTCGCCGCCGCCCATGATGGCCGCCATTCCGCCTTTCTGGGGCTGCTGCACGAGCACGACCAGCACCAGGATGACCGAGACCAGCAGGTGAAAGAAAATCAGGACGCCGTACATTGAGGTTTCTCCTTAGTCGGGCTAGCTTAGCGGAATGGAAAACGAAGTCAAGACAGGATGTTACTCATGAAATCAGGCCGGTCAAGTAAGACGTTGCGGAGTCGGCGAGGGCGGAGAAAGAGGCGAGTTCGAGGCTCGCGCCGCCGATGAGCGCGCCGTCGACGTCGGGTTGCTTCAACAGGTCGCCGAAGTTGTCAGGCTTGACGCTGCCACCGTAGAGCAGCCGCGTGCGGGTGGCGACTTCCGGTGCCAGGTTGGCGCCGAGCCACTGCCGGATAAAGGCGTGGGCCTCGCCGGCCTGAGCCGGAGTCGCGGTGCGGCCGGTGCCGATCGCCCAGACCGGTTCGTAGGCGACCGTGAACTGCGCAGCCGCGGGCAGGCCGCCGAGGGCCGCGCGGAGCTGGCGCTCGACGACCTTGAACGTCAGGCCCGACTCGCGCTCCGACAGGGTCTCGCCGCAGCAGAGGAGAGGTTCGATGCCGGCGGCCAGCGCAGCCGCCATTTTCTTTCCGCAGGTCTCGTCGTTCTCCCCGAACAGGTTCCGCCGTTCAGAATGGCCGACCAGCACGTACCGGCAGCCGAGTTCGGCGAGGAAGGCGGGCGCGGTCTCGCCGGTGAAGGCGCCTTTGGACTTCCAGTGGCAGTTCTGGCCGCCGTAGGCGATCGGGGTTCCCTTCAGGACTTCGGCCACCGCCGGCAAGGATACCGGCGGGGGAAAGACCGCGACCTCGGCCCGGGGACTCGCTGCGGCCGAGGTTTCTGCGTGGGTGCTGGATTCGAGCAGGTCCCGCACAAAGGCTCCGGCTTCGGCCGGGCCCTTGTTCATCTTCCAGTTGCCGGCGACGAGCGGGATTCGCGTGCGGTTCATCGGTCAGCCAAGGCCGCTATGCCGGGCAGGGCCTTGCCCTCCAGTAATTCCAGAGACGCCCCGCCGCCGGTGGAGACGTGGCTCATCTTCTGAGCGTAGCCGAACCTGGCCAGGGCTGCACCGGTGTCTCCGCCGCCGGCCACGGTCGTCGCCCCGCGGTCGGTTGCCTCGGCGACTGCCTGCGCCATGACCCGCGTGCCGTTGGCGAAGGCATCGCGCTCGAACACCCCCATCGGGCCGGCCCAGACCACGGTTCTGGCATCGGCGAGCGTCTGGCCGAAGAGCCGGGCCGAGTCGGGACCGATGTCCAGGCCCAGTTCGGTGTCCGGAATCTCCGTAGCCTTCACCGTCCGGGCCTTGTCGTCGGCGTCGATGGCCGGAGCGACAACGATGTCGGTCGGGATGAGCAGCTTCGGGTCATCGGCCAGCGGCTTCACCTGCTCGGCCAGGTCCGGTTCCCAGAGAGACTTGCCGATGCCCATGCCCCGGGCTTTCATGAAGTTGAATGCCGCGGCGCCGCCGAGGACAACGTGGTCGACTCGCGGCAGCAGGTGCTCGATGACGCCGGCTTTGTCCGAGACCTTGGAGCCGCCGATAATGGCAACGTAGGGACGGGCCGGATTTTCAAGAACCCGGGCGAGGAAGTCGGCCTCTTTCTCCATGAGCAGGCCGGCGGCCGGCTGCTTGAAGAAGGAGGCGACTCCGGCAGTTGAGGCGTGGGCGCGGTGGGCAGCGCCGAACGCGTCGTTGACGTATACGTCGGCCAGCGATGCGAGCTCGCGGGCAAAAGACGGGTCGTTGGCGGTCTCGCCGGGATGGAACCGGAGGTTCTCGAGCAGCGTCACCGTGCTCGGGGTCGCCCTCTTTCGTACCTTGGCCGCGTAGTCGCCGGTGTAGACAGGTGCGTATGTGACCGGGCTGCGGACCAGCTGCGACACGACCGGAAGGATGGGGAGGAGCGAGAAGAGCGGGTCGGGCTTGCCTTTGGCCTTGCCGAGGTGCGAGGCGAGGATCACGCCGGCGCCGTGGTCGAGCAGGTACTGCAGGGTCGGCAGGGCCGATACGATGCGGGCAAGGTCGCGGATCCGCATGTCCTCTGTCATCGGTACGTTGAAGTCGACCCGGAGCAGGACCCGCCGGTCCCGCACGTCAATGTCGCGGACCGTCAGTTTGTTCATCGCCTATGCCCGAGAAGCCATGTAGGCGACGAGGTCGACGAGCCGGTTCGAGTAGCCGAACTCGTTGTCGTACCAGGCAAAGGCCTTCACCAGGGTGCCGTCGATGACCGCGGTCAGCTTCGAATCGACCATGCAGGAGTGCGGGTTGCCGACGAGATCGACCGATACGATCGGCTCCTCGACGTACTGGAGGATGCCTTTGAGCGGACCTTCGGCCGCGGCCCTGAACGCGGCGTTGACTTCTTCCTTGCTGGTGTTCTTCTCGACGCTGCAGGCGAGGTCGACGATGGAGACGTCGGGCGTGGGCACGCGGATGGCGGCACCGTCGATCTTGCCCTTCAGTTCCGGGAAGATGACCGCGACGAGCTTGGCCGCACCGGTCGAAGTGGGTATCATCGACATGGCCCCCGCCCGGGCGCGGCGCAGGTCCTTGTGGGGCTGGTCGAGCAGGGCCTGGTCGTTGGTGTACGCGTGGATGGTCGTCATGTACGCGCGCTGGATCTTGAAGTTCTCGTGGATGACCTTCGCCGCCGGCACGATGCAGTTGGTCGTACAGGAGGCGTTGGAGACGATGTGGTCGGTCTTGGGGTCGTAGGTGGTGTGGTTCACGCCCATCACCAGCGATTTGACGGCCTTGTCACCTTTGGGCGGCGCGGAGATGATGACCTTCTTCGCGCCGTAGCGCAGGTGCATCGCCGCCTTGTCGTACTCGGTGAAGAGACCGGTGGATTCAATCACGTACTCGGCACCGAGCTGCTGCCAGGGCAGCTCCGGGTTCTTCTTGGCGTTGTTGACGAGGACTTTGCGGCCGGCGACGATGAGATAGTCCCCGTCAACTTTCACATCCGGGAACTGGCCGTGAACCGAGTCGTACCTCAAGAGGTGGGCCAGGGTCGTCGGGTCGGTGACGTCATTTATGCCGACGACTTCGATCTGCGGGTGGCGCGACGCGATCCGCGCGACCAGGCGTCCGATTCTGCCGAAGCCATTGATTGCCAGTTTGACAGACATACATTCCTCCTTGATATGAACGGCCTCAGGTTTCGGTCACCCTCTGTTGAGGGCCTGCAACCAGTCCTGTCTGGGTCGAGGGCTAAGCATAGACACCAGAAGTCTGTTCGTCAAGGTCGAACGTGCAGGTTCCGTAGGTCCGTTTCGATGCACGAACAGCGCGAGAGGCCGGTGCAGATGTCAGGGCTGCAGCGTCGCTTCCGAACGGGCGGCGACCGGGCCGATGTCACTGGTGTCCGCGCCATGCACACGTTCAGGCAGCACACCGGTGGGCCGCGGGTTTCGGGTGCGATCGAGGTCCGCCCATGGCCCGGACGAGGGGGCCGGCCCGGGCACATCGTGACCCCCTCTGCGTAGTGCTGTTGCGATTGATGTTACCTGACGATCAACCAGAGCGTCAAGATCG
>JAFGRF010000051.1 GCA_016935295.1 Caldifarciminota bacterium
CGACCTGGATCTTGGCCTCGGCAGTACGGGCGTGCAGGGCGAAGATATCCAGGATGAGCGCCGCACGGTCAATCACCCGTACCTTGACCTGATCCTCCAGGTTGCGCTGCTGCGTAGGCGTGAGTTCCTCGTCGAGTATGAGCAGGTCGATGTGATGCCGGCGACACGTGGAGCGGAGATTCTCGACCATGCCCTTGCCGACGAGTGTGGCCGGGTCGAGTCTTGGCCTGACCTGGATGAGGCGCTCGACCACGTTGCCGCCCGCGGTTGCGGTCAGAGCGGCCAGTTCCTCAAGCGAATCGGCCTTGGACCAGCGCCCGCGGCTTGACGTGGCAACTCCGAGCAAGAGAATGCGCCAGGCCACTAGACAGGACTCCGCTGTGCAAGCACGTGACCGATACGGTGGATGACCGTGATGAGGCTACCGAAGGCAATGACACCGAGGGCGACCGGCATCCAGGTGCGGCCGAGCACGAACGCGCCGAACAACAGCACCAGCACGCGTATCGGCCGTTCGAAGAACCCTACCTTGCACTCCCGGCCCACTCCCTCGGCCCGGGCCCGGACGTAGCTGACCATCAGTGACAAGACGAGCGCGACAACCGCGAGCAGACCGAACCACGACTCGCGGTAGTACCAGTATAGCCCTATGAGCACGAACGACTCACTCAGCCGGTCAACCGTCGAGTCGACAAAGGCACCAAGCGCGCTGGCCGTCCCGGTCCGGCGCGAGAGCTCGCCGTCTATGGTATCGCACAGCCCGACCAGCGCGACGAGAACCCCGCCCCAGACGAACCGGCCCGTCGCGAAAAGACACGCGGCGGCAATGCTCAAAGGTAACCCGGATACTGTCACTGCCATCGCCGACACGCGCAGCACCGCGAGCAGGCCCACGAGCGGCCTGAGCAATCTACGTCCGTGCTGCTTCGTCGTCTCGTTCATCTTCCACTTCCTCGGCACCGGCAACCACAACAACCGTCTCGCCCTTCAGTTCCCGGTCACCGATGTGCGCCAGCACTCCGGATATCTTGCCCCGCAGGACCTCCTCAAACCGCTTGGTCAGCTCCCGGCATACGACCACATCCCGGTCTCCCCAGAGTTCGTGCATCTCCTCCAGCAGACGTTTCACCCGGCGGGCCGACTCGCAGTATACGGTCGTGCGCTCCTCATCCTTGAGCGCAGCCAGACGCTTGCGGCGTCGGCCGTCGCGCTTGGGCAGGAACCCCTCGAACGCGAACCGATCCGACGGCAGGCCGGAAACCACGAGCCCGGCAAGCAGCGCCGACGCCCCGGGCACCGGTATGACTGGAAGACCTTCCCGGACCGCAGCCCGGATAAGGTAGAAACCCGGGTCTGATATCCCGGGCGTGCCCGCGTCGGTGATGAGCGCGATGCTTCTCCCCTGCCGCAGCTGCTCCACCAACTCGGGAGTACGGCTCACTTTGTTGTACTCATGGTACGAAGTCAACCGATTCCGGATGTGGTAGTGCTGCAGCAGCAGCCCGCTGTGCCTCGTATCCTCGCAGGCAATGAGGTCAACCGACTTCAGAACATCGACGGCCCGATGAGTCATATCCGCCAGGTTGCCGATTGGCGTCGAGACGATGTACAGCCCCGGCGCGATGCCGCCGGCCTGCAGGTTCAACCGCTCCACCTACAGGTCAAAGAACTCCACGTCGGATGTATCCGTATCCAGCATCGCAACCGTGGCTCGGCCCGATAGCCAGCCGCACGCCTCGCCCGGGTTGACGACGACCGGCCGGTCTCCCTCGTGCAGCGGCCTGTGGGTGTGGCCATGAAGGTAGAAGTCGCAGGCCGGCACCGGACTCAGCGGCTTGTGCGAGATAACGATGCTCCTCCCGCCGATTTCAAAGCGGTGAGGACCGTCGTGTAGATCGAAACCGAGCTCGTCGGCCCGCACCTTCAACGCCGCCCGGTCGCCGTCGCAGTTGCCGTAGACGGCGGTTACCGGGACGCCGAGGCCGCCCATCTCTCGCAGTACGAACTGCGCCACGAAATCTCCGCAGTGCACCACTCGGTCCGGTTTGAGCCGGTTGAACAGGGCCACGGCCTGGCGCACCTTGTCCAGCCGGTCGTGCGTATCCGAGATGATGCCGATCCGGCTCATTGCAGCAGGTCGCGCAGCGGCTCAAACCTCCTCAGCCGCACCGGGTGGCGCAGCTTCTTCAGCGCCTTGGCCTCAATCTGCCGGACCCGCTCGCGCGTGATGTTGAAGATCTGGCCGACCTCTTCCAGGGTCCGCGGGCAACCGTCGCCGAGACCGAACCTGAGCCGGAGCACTTTCTCCTCCCGCTTGGTCAGAACCGCGAGCGCTTCTTCGAGCTTCTCACCGAGCAGGGACACACCGGCAGCGTGAGAAGGTGAGGCCGTTTTCTCATCGTAGATGAAATCGCCGATGAAGCTCGTCTCGTCGTCGTCGACCGGCTTGTCCAGGGACACGCCGAACTGCGATATCTTGGACAGGGCCTCGATCTTCTCTTTCGGCGTCGAAAGACGCTGGGCGAGCTCCGCCACGGTCGCTTCCCGACCCTGCTTCTGCATGAACTGGCGCTGGATCTTCGCGACCTTGTTGATGGCATCGATGATGTGTGCCGGCACGCGCACGGTCCGCGAC
>JAFGRF010000358.1 GCA_016935295.1 Caldifarciminota bacterium
CGCCTGGACCAACGTCGGCCTGCTGCCCGACTACAGCGTCAGAACGCTGGTCGTAGACCCGCACCAGTCCGACTACCTCTATGGCCTGACCTCAAGCACGGTATGGCGTTCAACCGACGGCGGTGCATCCTGGGATAACTACTCTCTGCCGACATACGCCATGAGTATTGCTGCGGACCCGCTGGTCGCGGGCCGGCTGTTTGCCAGCGGCTACAGCTACTCGGGCTACTACTCCCCGGCGGTGATGATCTCCACGGACTATGGCCAGTCCTGGAGCCTGACCGTGATCGACCCTGATACAAGCTACGCCTACTGCGTTGAGTTTGACCCGATCAATTCCGGCACGGCGTACGTAGGTTGCCTGTATGGTATGCTGTTCAAGACTACAGACGGAGGCGCACACTGGGACTCGGCCAGCTCGGGCCTGCCCGCAAGGACCAGCATCGATGACATCGCCGTCAATCCCGGGAACCCGGACATCGTCCTTGCGGCTTCCGGTGACGGCGTGTACCGTTCGACCGACGCCGGCGGCACCTGGAGCAAGGCAGGCAGCATTTCGATTGCGTTCGACGTCGCGCTCTCGGCTGCCAATCCGGCCCTCGCCTACTGCCTTGGCTACGACGCGTCGCCCTGCCTCTTCGTTTCGACCGACTCCGGCGCGAACTGGGCTATCCAGCCCGGCAACGTGCAGCAGAGCAAAGGCGGCAGCCTGATAACCGATCCTTCCGACGCCGACATCGTATACTCGCCCGGAACGGCCGGAGTCGTCAGGACTGCCGACCGGGGCGAGCACTGGGCTCCGGCCAACACCGGTATCCGCATCGCGACGATTCCGACCATCAGCGTGAGCCCGTGGAATTCCGAAGCGATCTACGTCGAGGCGAGCGAGAACGCGGTGTTCCAGTCCCAGTCGTCGGGCGACACCTGGACCCGCTGCGCGGACTTCCTGTCCTGCGGCGCCATCTGCGGCATCGGGCTCGCACCCGGTACCGGTACTGACGTAATGTGGGCGCTCGAAGGTGCAGGCTGAGGGCAGGCAGAGCTCTTCAAGAGCACAGACGGCGGGACCGTCTGGACACAAATGGACTCCTACTACGATGACGGCGGCTGCTGCATCGTTCACCCGGACTCGACCAACCTGATTCTGACCGGTGGCAAAGGCCCGATAACCCAGACCAACTGGTCGTTCGTGGTATCGTACTCCCGCAACAACGGCGGTACCTGGACGCGCTGCAACCTGTCGGGCGCGAGTTCCGGCTGGTGCTATTCTCTGGCGGTTGCGCCCTCAGCAAGCAACATCATCTATGCGGGCGGTCAGGTGGCGGGCGCGGCGGCCGTGTACCGCTCGACCGACTTCGGCGCGACGTGGGCGAAGACGTCAACGTCGCCGACCGACACGGTCCTGTCACTGGAGGTACATCCGACCGACGCTGCCAGGGTCCTTGCCGGCACACCCGATGGCGCTTTCCTGACCACGAACTCGGGCGCGACCTGGACCAACCTGCACGGCGGGAACCTGCGCGTGGTGCTGATGTATCCGGGCAGTTCGGACACGCTGCTTGCGGGCGGGTCTGCCGGTGTCTCAATCTCGACCGACGCGGGCGGTTCGTGGAGCCCGATGAACGCCGGCCTTGACGGCCGCGCCGTCAACGCGCTGGCTTTCGCCGACCACGGCGGCACGTACCTGATTGCCGGTACAGAGGGTGGTTCGTGCTACGCCTGGCAGTTCGACGTCGGAATCGCGGAAAGACCATTGACGATGAACGATGGACGAGGAACGATGAACGACCTTCAGGCATGGCCCAATCCGTTCATAGCCTGCTGCCGGGTTGTTGGGCACGAGAGGGACGAGTTCAGTATTTTCGACCATTCCGGACGCGAGGTGGGGTCGAGCCGTGGCGAGCGGATTGGCGAGCGGCTTCCGGCCGGGGTCTACTTCATCAGGCAGGCGCGAGCGCAAGCACAAGCACAAGCTCTGGTGAGGATCGTCAAGACAAGATAGCGTTCAGAAGACTCAAACGAATCGGGGCGGGCGCGCTGCCTGCCCCGAACGGCTTGGGACACGATCCCGCATGTCAGACATTCGGGTCATGTCCCCGCCGGCGGCTACTGCTCGAATTCGCCGCCGTTCTCGGTCTCTTCCATTTCTTCCTCGCGGTCGCGCCGTTCCGGTTTGTAGTTGTTGAAGTTCCAGGTCAGATTCAGGCTGACCATTGGCGCGCTGCGCTCGAAGCGGAAGCGGTTGTAGAAATCCTCGCCCCACGCTTCGGACTCGAACCCGCCGGTGCCCAGGAGGTCGCGAACCTGCAGGGTCACAGAAAGCTGGCGGTTGAAGAACTGCTGGCGGATTGCCGCATCGGTGATGAAGTGACCCTCGTCGCGGCCCTGGGCTTCAACCTCCGGGCTCGCAAAGCGGAGCCCGAGCGTGATCCGGGTCTGGGTGGGAAGGCGGAACTCGTTCGTGAGCCGTCCGCCCCAGTTGAAACTTGAACGCGGCGAGTCGTCGCCTTCCACCATCAGGCGGTAGTCGTACAGATCGCCAGAGAGATTGACCCGCCACCATCTGGCCAACTGCAGGTCGAAGAGCAGTTCTGCCCCGAGCGAGTAATCGGTGCCGATGTTCTCCGCTGTGTGGAGGATGACACCGGGCTCTCCCGGGTAGGCCGACCGGATGCGCTCGACTTTGTCATGGGTGACCCGGTAGTAGGCTTCGGTCGATATCCGGCTCTCGCCCAGCGGCATCTGCCAGCCGGCCTCGATCGCGTCGGTCAGTTCCGGTCTAAGGTTGGGGTTGCCGCGCCGGACGTTGTAGGCGTCCGGCCGGGACTCGAACGGCCAGAGTTCCCAGCCGCGCGGCCGGTGGATTCTCCGCGTGTAGCTGGCCATCACCTGCTGGTTCGCGGGCAGGTCATAGGATACGTGCAGGCTCGGGAAGTAATCCCAGCGGTTGAACGGGTAGGTGCCGGAGTCGGACACGACCGCGCGGTCC
>JAFGRF010000052.1 GCA_016935295.1 Caldifarciminota bacterium
GACCCCTAATTCCCAATCCCGCCGGCCGGCTGACAGCTCACGGCCGTTCGACCACCGGACCACTTGATCCCTTGGTCCCTATTCTGCATTGACTTCCCTCCGCGCCAGTTCTACAATCGCGTGATGGCGGACGACTGCAGGGACAACGCTCAGCCGCGGCTGTACGCCGACCTGGCACCGTGGTGGCCTCTCCTCTCGAGCCCGGATGAGTACGCCGAGGAGGCCGAATTCTACCGCCAGTGCCTGCTCAAGGCCTGCCGGCCGCCGACCAGGACCGTGCTCGAGCTCGGCTCGGGCGGCGGCAACAACGCCTTGCACCTGAAAGCACACTTTGAGCTCACCCTGGTAGACGTGGCTCCGGCCATGCTGAGAGTCAGCCGTAGTCTGAACCCGGAGTGCGAGCACATCCACGGGGACATGCGCGAAGTGCGCCTGGGCCGGGGGTTCGATGCCGTCTTCGTCCACGACGCGGTCGACTACATGACCACGGAACCGGACCTTGCCCGGGCGATCGAAACAACCTGGGTGCACTGCCGGCCGGGCGGCGCCGCGCTCTTCTGTCCGACCTACGTGAAGGAAACGTTCCAGCCCAGCACCAGCCACGGCGGCCATGACCGGATGCTGCGCAGCATGCGATATCTGGAGTGGACCCGCGACCCGGACCCGAAGGATACGACCATCGTCACCGACTTCGCCTACCTCCTTAGCGACGCAACCGGTGTCCGCGTCGAGTACGACCGCCATGTTCTCGGGCTCTTTCCGCGGACTACCTGGCTGGCCCTCCTCGCGAAGCAGGGCTTTCTGGTAGCGGTGGAGCAGTTCAAGCCGTCCAAGACGGAATCGTCTCAAGCCGACGCCGGTCTCTACGACGTGTTCGTCTGCGCCAAGCCGGAGATGGCCGGGTAGGCAAAGGACAGGAGTCAGGGGATCCAGGGGTCGGGATTCCAGTCCGGGCACTCGTCCCTCGCGGTACAGCCCCGTTTTCCGGGCGGCTGCTTGACATCTTCGTCCGCGAGACCTAGAATGGCTCGCAGGCCAACGCGGAGCATAACCCGGAGGTACATATGCCCAGAAGATTCGGCACTACCGCCACCGGCGACGGTTTCTCGGACGACGTGGTCGAGGCGGTGTGGAGCAAGGGCCGGCCTGACCCTCCCCACCCGCTCGGCGCTCACCGAAGGGACGTGTGCGCGGCGCCCATCCAGCGGTACTCGTACGGCACTGAAACGCTCCAGGGGTGGGAGATTGACCACATCCAGCCCGTAGCACAGGGCGGGACCGACGACATCGGAAACCTCCAGCCCCTCCAATGGGAGAACAACCGCTACAAGGCAGACAACTGGCCGCAGTGGAAGTGCAAGAGGAGATCCTAGCAACTGAACAGCACAGACTCGGTGACTGCCCCCAGCTTGATCTCCGTCCCTTGATTTGTCCGCCCGCATGCTGATTCCGGGGCCGGGCTGGCCGGCCTGTCCGACTGACCTCGGCGCTGTGGCCGCCGAGGGTTTTCGTTGACACGCGCCTGAACCCGCGTATAACTCAAGTAGTGTCAGAAGGGACCCGCGGCAAGGGCACGCGGGATACACAGACTGAAGCCGGTGCAGCCGGCGCCGTCCAGGAACGGCTGCGCCGAACCGCCAAAGGAGGCCGAATGAGGCACCGACTAACGCTCGCGACCATACTGATCGCGATCCCGCTTGCTGTCGCGACGGCCACGCCAGGTGTTCGCCTGCACGTGCCGCCGCCAGGGCGGTACGGCATCGAAGACCTCTGGAAGGCCACAGTCACCTCCGATACCGCGTGCGATGCGTGGTTCGAGGGTCTCGTCTACGAAGAGAGCCACGGCCAGATCTTCTGGGCCAGGACCAGGCCGTTCCCGCTGACCCGCGGTGTGAAGGTCTACGGCTACCGCAGCGTGGCGTTGGACCAGACCCGGACCGCGCCGGGGTACGAAGCGTTCGTCACGCGGCAGGGCACTCTACCGCAGGGCATCTACCGGTTCAAGCTCATTCTGCAGCCGTTCGGAATCGGTGACTCGAACGGATTCGAGGTCAAGCCGCTGGGCCCGCCGCGGCTCCTGACCCCGCGGCAGGGGGATAGCATCGTACAGGAACCGGTGTTCTCGTGGACCCCGCCGACCAATTCGGCCGGTGGCGTGACGTACCGACTCCGCATCGTGGAGGTGCTGGCCGGGCAGGGCGATGAGGAGGCCCTGCGCTCGAACCCGCCGTGGTTCGAGATGGGCGGCATCCGCGGCACATCGCTGCGCTACCCGGGTTCGGGCCGGAAGCTTGAGGAAAGCAAGCGCTATGCCTGGGAGGTGATTGCCGAGTTCGGCGGCGGCTTCGGTTCGATAGTCAGCGAGCACCGGCGCTTCTCTAAGTTCGGATTGCGGCCGCCGGTGCTGCTGCATTGCCCACTCGAGGTGACGCGTACGGTCGGCCGCATCGGGACTTACTTCCTCATCTCGGCCAAGATCCGCAACACCAGCGCGGCTCCGGTGAAGAACATCAAGCTCGATGTGCGCAGCTTCGGCTTTCAATGGGTGCAGAGCGACACTTTTCAGAATCTGTGGAGCACGGGCGACGGCACCGAGTGTCGTTGGAGCGTGAAGCGGAAGGAGCTGGCAGGCGGGGCGAGCTTCTTCGCGATAACTATGGCGGTGCCGGTCCTGGGCGGGCCGGCATTGACGCAGCGAACGCTGTTCGATTCGGTGCGGGTGTCGTGCGACATCGGCACGAACCGGGTCGGCAAGTCGCCGAACCTGGCCTGGAGCGACCCGGTGCAGATAGACGCGGCGTTCACCTCGGCCAATTACCTGCTTGTCACACGGCCGAGCGCGCTCTACGGCAAATTCGCCCATTTCCAGGTGCATGATGTGCTTTCGGCGATGGCCGTGCTGGCTTCCCGCAAGTCGGGCGTGCTCGGCTACGTACCGCCCGTATGGTGGCGGGCCGATATCAGGGCCGCGCTCGGTCCAACGGGTGCCTGGGGCCGACACATGCGCTCGGACTGGGCCAAGGGCACCGGCTACCTGCTCATCGTCGGCGACTCGGACATTGTGGCGTCGTTTTCGCCGAGCACGACCTGGTACCCCGAGCACAACGGCGGCCAGGTGCGAACATCTGATTTCTCCTACGCAAACCTGACCGGGGACCTGCGGCCTGAACTGAGGGTCGGCCGGCTGCCCGGAAGTCCGAATGACATCCTGCCCGGCCTGAAGACCGCCCTGGACAACGCCACGCCCGGCCAGAAGGCTTGGCTGGTAGGCGGGCCGGACGGCACCTGGGAACCGAACGTCAAGGACGTGGAAACGGCAAGATTCCTGCTCCAGTTCAAGGGCATCAGCACCGAGCGCACCCACACCGAGTACGTCGAAACGAAGCAAAACCAGTTGCGCGAGGCCATTCACATCCGGCTGTACGAGAACGGTACGCCGGCTGATTCGACGTTAAAAGCCTACCTCAAGGACCGGACCGAGTGGCAGTACGCGGTCGGTCTGCTATGGCTTACCGGCAGCAAGTACAGGAACCTGCCGCTGCTCACTTCGCTCGAGACGGCAATCGGGTGGGCGGTGATGCTCGAGGACGTAA
>JAFGRF010000053.1 GCA_016935295.1 Caldifarciminota bacterium
GATTGCGGCGACGAGCATGCTGCTCATGCCAGAATGATAGACCGACCCATCAGGCAGTCAAGCAGAGGGCGAACGGGCTGAAGCCGGGAGGGATGAACCGGAAAAGACCCGTGGCTAGTTCTGGAGGCTGGCCTTGCCGGATACGCCGGCAGGCAAAGCCACCGCTTCGCCTGCGTCCCAGCCGTAGATGGTGTTGAGCAGCGAGTTGAAAAGCCCGTAGGCCCGCGTACCCGAACCGCAGCCGTTGACGATGAACGAGAAGGCGAACGTATCGGTCTGGCCGAACAGAAAACCCGACAGGCTGAAGACACCGCGGATATAGCCGGTTTTGGCCGCCAGGTGCGGGCCGACATCCAGGTTGCGTTTCACCAGCGTTCCCGGCCGTCCCGGTACGGCGAGCGTGGAGATAAAGAGGTCCCGCCACTCGGATTCGTATACGGTGACGAGCAGCTTCGCCAGCGTGACTGGTGCGACGCGGTTGCGGTGAGAGAGACCGCAGGCATCCCAGACTCGCAGGCCCGGCCTCGTGACCTTGCGTTCGTCCAGGAAGCGGCTCATCAGTTTCCATGCGGCAATCTTGCGGCTGCGACTCATGGCGTGGAGCATCCATTCGGCTTCGAAGTTATCCGACTCGCGGTTCGCGAGCACGAGGTGGCGGTAGCCGGGAAAGTCGGGACGTGCGTTCAAGCCCAGCGAGTCGACGAACCTGCGATTGACGCGGTGGATATGGGCACGCAGGTTGGACGAATCGAGACGTGCGTCGAGGGTGCGGACAAGTGAGGAATCCCAGTTCTCCAGCGCACAGGCGGTGACCAGCAGCTTCTGGCACGAGGCAGGGCGGAGTGACCTGTTTGCGTTCCGGCCGTAGAGAAGCGAGTTGCGGGAGCAGGAGTAGACCGCGATGCCCGTGCGCCAGCGCGTGCTGCCGTGAGTTCGGACTTGAGCATCAAGCGCGGTCTTGAGGTCGAAGCTGGGTGTCCTGGCCTGGGCCTGCGTTTGTGGTCCGGCAGGCACGCCGGGGCCCGCCGCGACGATAGCCAGCGCGAGTATCAGGATTCGCGGCATTGGTTGTACCGAGGACTCGGGCAGCTAGCGCTTGCCAATCAGAAAGTCGTGGGCAGACATCGCGGCCAGCGCACCGTCGCCGACCGCGGTCGCGACCTGGCGCAGGTGGGTGTTGCGGACGTCGCCCGCAGCGAATATGCCTGGGACACTCGTGCGGAGTCGGTCGTCGGTCTTGACGTTGCCGGAGTCGTCCAACGCTACCAGGTTGGAGCACCAGCCGGTGTTGGGCTGCCAGCCGACATAGACGAACGCGCCGGCAACCGGCAGGACGGATGTCGAGTTGTCCTTCAGGTTTCTGACGGTCAGATTCTCAAGGCGCTTGCTTCCGTTGAAGGAGTCGACGACGCATGAGAGGTGATAGACGATGTTGTCGCGCTCGCGCAGACGCTGCTGCGCGAACTTGCAGGCCCGGAATTCGTCACGGCGATGGATGACGTGGACGCGCGACGCGATGTTCGAGAGGTAGATTGCCTCATCCAGCGCGGAGTCGCCGCCGCCGATTACCGCGACCTCGCGTCCCTTGAACAGCGGACCATCGCAGACCGCGCAGTAGGACACGCCGCGGCCGGTGAGCTCAGTTTCCCCCGGGGCCCCGAGCAGCTTCGGCTTGACTCCGGAGCAGACGACTACCGCTGCGGCAGTGACCGGGCCGGCGGTGGTTGCGACTTCGAAGCCACCGGCAGAAGAAGTGATTCCGGTTGCCTCTCCGTTGAGCATCTCACAGCCGAAACGGGTGGCCTGTTGTTCCATGGTCTGGGCGAGCTGCATGCCGTTCACCGGCTCTGAAAAACCCGGGTAGTTCTCCACCTCTGACGTGAGAGCCATCTGGCCGCCGGCGAATGACTTTTCGAGGAGGATTGCCTTGTGGCCGGAGCGGGCGGCGTAGATGCCGGCGGTGAGCCCGGCCGGGCCCGCTCCCACGGCGAGAATCTCGGTCTGCTTCAAGGCCCGCAATTCTAGGCGAAAAGTCGCAGAAGGGCAAGTGCGAATGCGCCCCTCGCGCTGGCTAAGACAGTCAATAGCCCGGAACTGATGCCACACCGAAAGACTCGAAGAGTGGATCACGAAGGAGCGGCAGTTCTGATCGGTGAACGGCCAGGCGCGATGGCACTGCACGCGGCATGCGAACCAATGGTGAGAGCTCTCAGGAGTTGTCCGACCAGACTGCCAGGTAGTCTGCCGGACTGCTCTCCGAGTAGTTCAGCAGACTGCCGGTGCCGTTGCTTTCGGGGTTGCCTGCCCGGCGATTCTCCGGGCAATCTGATCGGGACTCCTCCCGACAGCGGTCCACGCCGCTCTCCGAGTAGCCCTCCGAGTTCCTCACCGGACAACTCGCCCGAGAGCTCACTGAACGGCAGGTCGGGTAGTTCTCCAGATTCCTCTCCGGATAGTCTGCAGAGCGACCTTCCGAACTGCCCCTCGGGCAGATTGGAGAATAGCTCACAGAATAGCCCGGGGGACGGGATAGGGGAGATTCATCAATATCCAATAACTGACTGCTGGTGAGCGACTTAGGACATCTCCGGGTCTGATTCGATGGGGACATATAAGAAACTGGGAATGTGTTGCCCCCCGGAAGGAGCCGTCGAATTCGGCCCCATCTCGGGAGGAAGCAGGACCCCGCCCTATGCGCCAGCCGGAGAACGGCAGGCCTCTCGGACCGTTCGCACGCAGGTCTTTAACATCGCCGCCCCGCCCGCGCCGTAGCGAACTAGCCCGGCCGACCTCGTCCTTCTCATCGTCCAGCCCGGAGGCCGCGTCCGGGCTAGACCGCCTTCACGCGCTCGCGACGCTGCCCGCGCATCCTGTCGCTTGACAACGCATTTCCGAAGTCTATAATCTTGACAGGAGTCACAGTGTTCGAAACATTGCCGAGAGGTGCAGCCGGCAACTTCTGCTGGCAAGTCTCGTCGGCACAAACAGGAGGTACATTGTGAGAGGAAAATCAAGCGCGGTCATGCTCACGCTCGCCGTCGCCGCGCTGTTGCCATCCTTGGGCCGCGCGCAGTACGCGCCCAAGTGGCAAGTCGGCGACTGGTGGGTAGTGAA
>JAFGRF010000359.1 GCA_016935295.1 Caldifarciminota bacterium
GGTAGCAGGTTTTCTCGCCGGTCGGCATCACGGTGTACTCGACATAGAGGTTGCCCAGCGACTGCGCGAGGAAGTAGTTGCGCAGCCCCTCCATCTGCCGCTCGAAGTAGGTCTTGAAATGCGGCGGGTCGTAGTAGAGGCCGGAATCCGGCGTCAGGAACCCGAGCGTATCCATCTTGCCGTCGCCGGTCGTCAGCGGCGTCGTGTCTGACTGGAACTCGACCCTGAGGCAGAGGACTCGGACGGTGTCCGTCTCCCCGGCCTGGAGCTTCTTGATGCGTGCGACAGCGGACGCGGTCGGCTTGAACCGGTAGCGCTCCTGCGGCGCCGGGCTCTTCTGGGCCTTCGCGTACGACCCAAGCAGCCGTGCGACATGCTCCGCCTCGCCCGGTATGCTTTTCCGCTGCGACTTCACGAGACGTAGTTGCCGCGCTTCGACCGTCGACAGCAACAACACTGCGACGGCAAAAAGCAGCTTCAGAATCTGCCTACTGCTCAACGCTGACTCCTAACAACTGACTGCCAACTTGACCCAAAAGGAAAAGGAAACGGAGAGAGAGGGATTTGACCCGTTCCTACGCAAATCCCAACCTCGTGTCTCATGTGGAACGGAGAGAGAGGGATTTGAACCCCCGATACCCTTGCGAGTATACGTGATTTCGAGTCACGCGCCATCGTCCACTCGGCCATCTCTCCAGCGCGGGACATGACCGAAACCGCCCTGGTTTCGGATCGTGTCCCAAGCGAATCTGCATCTACTTGCGCCTGCGGCGGAAAAACCGCTTCATCAACTCCCCGGCTTCTGCCGCCAGCACGCCCTCGACCACCTTCAGCTTGTGGTTGAACCGATTGTCGCTGGCGATGTCGTACCGCGAGCCCAAACAGCCGAACTTCGGGTCCCGCGCGCCAAACACTACTAGGTCGGGCCGCGCCAGAGTCAGCGCCCCGGCGCACATCAGGCAAGGCTCGATGGTCGCATAGACCGTTGCCCCGCTCAATCGCCAGTTCTGAAGCGCGCTCGCAGCCGCCCCGATTGCCACAATCTCAGCGTGCGCAGTCGGGTCCTTGAGTCCCTCGGTGCGGTTGTGCCCCCGGCCGATTAACCGGCCCTCGTGCACGACCACGCACCCGACCGGCACCTCGCCCTCGGCAGCCGCAGCCTCGGCCTCGGCCAACGCCGCCCTCATCCATTTCTCATGAGAAGACCCAAGGCTCGGCTCCGCGACTGGAATCCTAAAATCCTCGACCCCTTGACCCCTTCCTGTGGAACGCGCCCGGCGCGACTTGAACGCGCAACCTACGGATTCGTAGTCCGGCACTCTATCCAATTGAGCTACGGGCGCTTTGGAAACTCTCGTCAATTCTATTCGCCTCTGAGGCTGAAGTCAAGAATCCGAGACTCTCCCGGCTCCGATATTGAACCACGGAGTGCACAGAGGTTCTAAGCCTGCAGGTCCGGACTCCGGCATCATCTGCTCTGTGTTCTCCGTGTCCTCTGTGGTTATCTCAATGGCGGTCCTCGGAAACTCGGAACCACTTCGCCATGCTGACAAGCGGTTGGACCTCGTACCCAAGCTTCTTGTAGAACCCGACCACGTCGCCTCGGGGTTCATCCACCTGCAGCTTCACCCGCAGGCAGCCCTGCTGCCGGAGCCAGCTCTCGGCCTGCTCCATCATCTGCCGACCGATACCCTTGCGCTGCAGGTCCGGCTTCACCGCCAGCGCATATATCCAGCCCCGGTGACCGTCATATCCGACCATCACCGTGGCCACGACCTTGCCGTCAAGCGAACCGACAAAGAACGACTCCGGGCTGTGCCGGAGCTTCTTCTGGAGGTCGGCGCGGGGATTCCGCTGCGGTGTGGTGATGCCGGCAAGGCTCCAGACCTCAAGCACCTGGTCAGTGTCTTCAATCACGAACGGACGAATTTCGAGACCCTTCAATCAAGACCTTTCCGCCACGGCCGGCTCTGGCGCCGCAGCGAGTTGCCGCTAGATTCTCACCGACTCAAGGGTGAAGTCAACCTATACCCGCAGCCGGAAAGCCAACCACGGATGGACACCAATGGACACAGATGATCGAGAGGTCCGAGAATGGGCCTGAGCTTGTGCTTGTGCCTACCTCTGCAGAACGACCTTCCGCGTCCAGCCCGCGTCCCTCGTCCCGTGGCTTCGGTAATCTGTCCTCGGTCCTCGGTCATCGGTCTTCGGTCTTCTGGCGAAGCACACGCCCGGCTTCGGGCTCGTCACCCGCCTGCCAAGCGCATCGAAGACGACGCAGCGAACGGTTGACCAGCGCACACAAATGACGTAGAGTTACGGCGCCGGTCGCAGGGCCTGGCACGACAAAGAACGCAACTCATGCCACTCGAAAGCCTGCTGCTATGGTTCGCAATACTGCTGCTGGCAGGCGTCGCTTCGAGCCTGATATCCGACCGGTTCTCCGTGCCGGTTCTGCTCCTCTATCTTGCGGTCGGGATGCTCGCCGGCTCCGAAGGCATCGGCGGCATCGCCTTCGACAACGCCGCGCTGGCCAAGTCCCTCGGCATCGTCGCCCTGGTCTTCATCATCTTCTCGGGCGGGCTCGACACCGACTGGAAGGAGACGCGCCGGGTCGCCGGGCCCGGCATCCTGCTGTCGACAATCGGCGTGCTTTTGACCGCGGCCATTACCGGCGCCCTTGCGGTGCTGGTGCTCGGATTCTCGCCGCTGGAGGGCATGCTGCTCGGCTCGATCGTCTCTTCGACCGACGCGGCCGCCGTCTTCGGCGTCCTGCGCTCCCGGCACATCAACCTCGCCCGGCCGCTCAAGCCGCTGCTCGAGTTCGAGTCGGGCAGCAATGACCCGATGGCCGTCTTCCTAACCACCGGCCTCATCAGCGTGATGACGGTGAAGGGAACCAGCATCGCCGCGCTGGTCCCGCGGCTGCTGTTCGACATGGGCGCGGGTGCCCTGGTCGGCCTGCTGATGGGCAGGATTATCGTGCTGCTGCTCAAACGCCTGAAGCTGGCGTACCAGGGACTTTACCCGGTGGCGATGGTCGGGCTCATCCTGCTGACCTACGCGGCCGCGGTGCTGCTCCGCGGCAACGGCATCCTCGCGGTCTACCTGGCCGGGCTTATGGTCGGCCATTCGGAATTCCCCAACAAGAAGCTCGTCATGAACTTCCACGACGGCGTCGCCTGGCTGATGCAGATAGTGATGTTCGTGGCGCTGGGCCTGCTCGTCTTTCCTTCGCGCCTCGCCCCGCTGGTCTGGCCCGGGCTGCTGCTGACGTTGCTCCTGATGGTCGTCGCCCGGCCGCTCAGCGTCTTCCTCTGCCTGCTGCCCTTCAAGCTGAATCCGCGCGCCAAAGCGCTCGTGGCCTGGGTGGGTCTCCGCGGGTCGGTTCCCATCATCCTCGCGATGTTCCCGTTGATGGCGGGCATCCCGCAGGCGGACACGATGTTCAACGTCGTCTTCTTCGTGGTGGTCGCCTCGGTCTTCATTCAGGGGACGTCCATCCCGCTCGTCGCCCGGCTCCTCAAACTCGAGGTCCCGGCCGAGCCACGTACGCGCTACCCGCTCGAGTTCGAAAAGACCGACGCCATCGATGCCGACATGAAGGACCTCATCATTCCCTACCACTCGGCGGCCGTCGGCCGTACTATAGCGGAGCTCGACGTACCTCAGAGCCTCCTCATCGTATTGATCGCCCGGGCCGGGTCATTCATCATCCCGTCCGGTTCGACCGTCATCGAAGGCGGCGATGTGCTGCTCGTGATCGCCAACGCTGCCGATTACGCTGCGCTCCACGAGAAGCTCGTCCGGCTGAGCCCGAACGCGCCGGCCGAGTAGGACGGTCGCGCCTCGATTGACCCCATGTCGGTCCCCCGCTACTATGCCGACGTGGCGGCCGGGACCGCGGCTGCCGCCTGCCGATAGTGAACGAGCAATCCGCCCCCGCGCCAAGCCTGACACGCCGCGCCATCGCGCGCGGGGTGCGGGTATTTGTGCTCATCGCCATCGTGGCCGCAGTCGGCGTGCTCGCGTTCACCGCCAGCCGGGAAACCCTCGCCGGGCTCGCCCGCATCAAGTGGTACTGGCTGGTCGCGACCTGCGCGCTCTGGCTGGTGGCGTCCGTCTTCGACGGCCTGCGCCTGGCCGTGCTCTCACACGCAACCGAACACCGGATGTCGCTGCGAGCGTCAATCGAGGTCATCTTTGTCGGCTACTTCATGGCCGCTGTCACACCGTTCCAGGTCGGAGGTCTGCCGCTCCAGCTCTACATCATGCACAGCCGCGGCATCTCGCCGGGAAAGGCCTCCTCGCTGCTGTTGATGCGCGGCGTGCTGTTCTACGGCATCCTGTTCGCAGCCGCTCCGGTCGTAGCCATCCGGCTCAATGCCTCAACCGCAATCGTCAAGGTGCTGGCCGGCTATATCGGGGTGATTGTCGCGGCCGGGGCGGCGCTGGTGATAGCGAGCGTGGCGTTTCCGGCCCAGTTACGGCGATGGCACGCCCGGCTGTCGCAGGCACCGAAGCCGGGGCTGGTTCGGCGCGGCGTGATCTGGGTGCTGGACGAGTTTGACGGCTTCGTGGACGGTCTCAAGGTCTACGCCCGGACGCACAACCTTGGATGGCTCCTGCTCGGAGTACTGGTGACGGTGGTCTGCATCGTCGCCCTGTTCGCGATGAGCGCGACCCTGCTGGCCGGGCTCGGCGTCCGGACCGAGCCGCTGCGGGTGATGGCGCTCAACCTGCTGCTCACCTCCGTTCTCCTGTTCGTGCCGACCCCGGGCGCGAGCGGCGTGGCCGAGGTCGGCGCGGCCGGCCTGTACGCGGCGGTCTGCCCCAGACACATGCTCGGGGTGTATGTCGTGCTCTGGCGCCTGTTCAGTTTCTATCTCGGCGCCCTGGCAGGCGGCATCCTCACCCTCCGCCACGTTTCCAAACGGTAGTCCGGACCGTCTCCGGCCGGAGTTTCTTCTGGATGTCGACGCGGGGACTCCGCTGCGGCGTGGTGATGTCGGCCAGGCTCCAGACCTCAAGCACCTGGTCAGTATCTTCAATCACGAACGGACGTATCTCAAGCCCCTTCATCCGGTCTCCTTCAGGGCGCGGGACATGACCCGATTCCGTCGAGGAATTGGGATTGTATCCCAAGTCATGGACTTCACTCCTAGATTCTCACCGCCTCACAGGGGAAGTCAACCTATACCCGAAGCCGGAGAGCCAACCACGGATGGACACCGATGGACACAGATGATCGAGAGGTCCGAGAATGGACCTGGGCTTGAACCCGCGGTCAGCGCTGAATGATGACCTTGCGGACGGTGGTCGGTCTTCCGTCCTCGGCCTTCGGTACTCGGACGAAGTAGACTCCAGACTTCGGGCTGAGCACCCGCCTGCCCATCGCGTCGAAGACGGCGCAGGACGCCAGACGCCTGACGCCCGACGCTCCGGACAGAATCGTCGGCTCCGGCTTGGGGCTTGGGGCCTGCGGCTTGAAGAGCTCCTCCACTCCGCTTTCATAGTACTGGAGTATCTGCATCCCGGCAAGCCAATCCGCCACGTAGACGTAGCCACCGGCGACGTTCACACCGTAGGCATGGCCAGGCATATCGTAGTACCCGACCTCTACCGGATGCGCCGGGTCAGCTACTGAGATGACCCGCAACCCGCCAAAGTCTGCGGCGACGTAGGCCTTGTCCCCACTCACGGCCACGGCGTTGGGCGCGTTTGCGCCACAGTTGCCCACCTCGCTTGGACGAGACGGGTCGATGACCGATATGACTCTGAACCCGCCGTGGCCGGCAGCGACATAGGCGTAGCTGCCAACAACGGCCACGTCTTTGGCCCAGCCCGGCGTGTCACAGTACCCGACTTCAGCCGGGTGCGCCGGGTCAGCTACCGAGATGACCCGCAGCCCGGAGTCGCGATCCGCCACGTAGGCATAGTCCCCAGCTGCAGCCACGCCATAGCAGTAGCTCGGCGTGCTGCAGTGCCCGACCTCTGACGGGTTCGCCGGGTCGGAAGCCGAGATGACCCGCAAGCCGGAATCGTAGTCAGCGACATAGGCATAGTTCCCAGCCACGGCCACACCGTTTGCACTGCTCGACGTATCACAGTACCCGACCTCGACCGGATGCGCCGGGTCAGCTACTGAAATGACCCGCAAGCCGGAACCGTAGTCAGCGACATAGGCATAGTCCCCAGCCACAGCCACGCCAACGGCCCTGCCCGGCGTGTCGCAGTGCCCAACCTCGACAGGATGCGCCGGGTCAGCTACTGAGATGACCCGCAACCCGGAATCGAAGTCAGCAACGTAGGCGTAATCCCCAACCACGTCCACGCCCCTCGCCTGGTCGTGCGTGCCACAATGGCCGACCAGCCGGACGTTGAGCGAATCAGCTCGCGCAACCCCGGCCAGCAGCAAGCTTAAGCAGAATGCAGATACTAGCGCTCTCACATCTTCCCCCTACCTCGCAACGATGACCTTCGTAACGGCTGACGCCAGACAGCCGGCAGGTATCGGCTCGCTACGAACAAAGTACACACCTGGCGCAAGATGGCTCATATCATTCGCGCCGGGGTGCAAATCTAGGACCTTGCTTCCAGCGGCATCGAGCAGGCGTGTGGCTTGGGACTTGGGGCTTGCGGCTTCCGGCATGAACAGGACTCTGCGAACCATGGTAGGCGCAGACTTCGTCACTCGCACTTCGCCATTCGTCCTTTCCTCCACGCCCCCGCCATAGAACTGGAGTATCGCCAGCGAGAAGCCGGAACCAACATAGGCATAGCCTCCGCTCAAAGCCACGCAGTTGCGGCCCAAGCTGTGGTACCCGACCTCAACTGGCTGCGCGGGGTCGGCGACGGAGATGACCCGCAAACCGTGGCCACTGGGGCCAAGCCCAGGTACGACGTATGCGTAGTCACCACTCACTGCCAGCCGCACGGCGGAGTTCGCCGGATCGACCAGGTACCCGACCTCAACTGGATTCGCCGGGTCCGTGACCGAGACCACACGTAACCCAGCGGCGGACGCCGCCACGTAGGCGTAGTCTCCGTTGACGGCCACGCCCATGCCTGACGTGACGTAGCGCCCGACTGCAGTGGGCTGCGTCGGGTCGGAGATTGAAACGACCCACAGACCTTCGTTGTTGCCGACATACGCGTAGGCCCCGGCAACGGCTACGCCAAAGGCCCCGTACCGGGTGTCGTAGCGTCCAACCTCTGATGGATGCGCCGGGTCGGCGACGGAGATTACGCTCAAGCCGCTGTCATCCCCGACGTAGGCATAGTCCCCGACCACGACTACTTCCCGAGCATAGTCAGGCGTGGCGCAGTACCCGACCTCAGTTGGATGCGCCGGGTCAGCTACTGAGATGACACGCAACCCCGAATCTCCGTCGGTGACATATGCGAGGTCACCCACGACTGCCACACCATCTGCCCTCCCCGGCGTGTCGTAGTAGCCGACCTCAATCGGATGGGACGGGTCAGCTACTGAGATGACACGCAGTCCGGCAGAGTAGTCCGCGACATAGGCATAGTTGCCTTGCGCGGCCACTCCAAACGAGAAGTTGTCCGGCAGACTGTCCCAGCGACCGACGAGTCGGACGTTCAGTGAGTCATAGGCCGGCGCTACGCCGGATAGCAGTAGACTCAGACAGAATGCTACCACAGGTTTCCTCATGGATACCTCCCATAGGCTGGCACAAGCCCAAGCAGGCGGGTCGCGAAGATGGTCACCGCCTTCCTCGGCAAAATAGTACACCGGACTCCCCGGAATGTCGATCTGCCGGTGGCATGGTCGTCCAGCAGCAATTCGGGGATAGCCCCTCAGGGCAGTGCCCGGCCGAGGGCTCGGCGGCGGACGTCGAGCACATCCGCCGCCGAGCTCTCAGAGTTCGCCGGTCACTCCTCATACCAGACCTTTATGTAGGGCGCGTTGGCTCCAACCCCGGAGACGTCGGCGTATGTACCGTTGCTAGAGCCGGGGTAGACCCAGCCCGTGACAAAGGAACCTCCGATGCACGCGAACATGGCCGCACGGCCTGCGGAAGTGAACGGGATCTTGTACCACGTATCGCTCGCGTGGTATGTATCGACCGCGACGGTGTCGGCGCCATTCCATATGAGCCAGTACAAGCTGTCGAGGTCATCCATGGGCCAGGACTCAGCCGATGGCAGCCACTTGACAACCAGATCTGCTGACCCACTGTGCGAACTCTGGTAGTAGTAGAGCGTGCATGCCAGTACCTCGCCGCCGGAGGGAGTGAAGCTGGGCACGTTGAAGATGCAGAAGCCATTCTTGCGCGGGTAGGCCCGGCTCAGGTACTCGAAGTAGCCCCGCGTGATCGTACCGTAGGTCCGGGAGTAGTAGTCCCAGATACTACTTTCACCCTGGTACCAGTCGACGTGGCCAGTCAGGTTTTCATCGATCCCGACATAGCAGGACTCCATGGCCACCATTGCTGCGTGCACGTCGTAGTTTGGCAGACCGATCGGTTGGTTGCAGCCGACCGTCATCGCGATTGCCAGCGCGGTGAGCCAGCGCTATCTTGTTGAAAGACATCTGTCCTCCTTAGTCATCAAGGACAGTCTTGCGCACTGTCGCACCTCGCGGCGCGCTTGGCTGAATCGGCGTTGGGGGTGGCGCCTCGCTGCCTCCGGTCAACCGCTGGCCGACCTAGAGTCCAGCGTCGAATAATACCCCCTCCCCGCCTTCTAGTCAATAGGAAACACCGTCAAGTCAAGAACACGAGGTGACCGCCGAGGGGCTGCTCTGCAGCCCCTTCCAACAGCAGAGCTACTTGCGACGGAGGTGACGGTCGAGGGCGCCGTGCGCTGGCGCGAGTGACAAGCTTCCGTTAACGGTCTGCAGCAGTCGCAAACGGACGGCCCCCGAGAACGCTGAACGGCGAACGCGCAGGTCAGCACTCAATTTCTGAATGTACATTGTGGTGTACATTCCACCGGCCGCCTGAAACCGCCCTAAGTTCAATACTCTCAATTGTCTATCCTCTCTTCCCTCTCCGACCCCTCCTACGCCTCCCCCGTAGCCATCCGCACAGCTTCCGAAGCCGCGACCCGAAGCGCTTCCTGAGGAACGACGCGGGGAGTTTGTTCGGCTGCTTCGACCGCTGCTTCGACCGCTACCTTCCGAAGAGCAACTTGAGCTCCTTGTCCGGTTCCTTGCCGGGTAACATGCACCGTTCCTTCCCAAAGTCAATCCCGAGTCCCAGTCCGCATTCCTGTCCGCGTTCCTTCCCGAATTCCTCTGCAGGTAGCTTGCAGAGCTAGATGGAGAGCAACAAGGAGAACTCCGGCGCCCGCCGCGGGCCGGCTCAAACCGGAATCAGTGACCTACCTGGTGACGGTCTGGAAGTACCTGGCTATGGCCGTGTCGTAGCGGCTGGTGGCGGCAAAGGCCTCGGCCGCGAGCTTCTTCCGCATATCCGCGCTGACACTGCCGGTCATGCCCAGTTCGGCAATGACCGCCGGATAGAACTTCGGGTCGGGCACGACGGTGACGAAGGCGTGGTTCTTGGCCGCGGCCCGCAGCA
>JAFGRF010000360.1 GCA_016935295.1 Caldifarciminota bacterium
TCGAGCCTGGGCTATCTCAGTCCGGCCGAGTACGAGAAGCGGCTACAAGCCGCCTAAGGAAGTGTCCATCAAACCGGGACCAGTCCAGTAAACGACATAGTCTGGGCCTACCGCGGAGGTGGCGTGCCGCGCAAGGCTTTCGCGAGAAAGCATGACAACATTATCGTAGTCGCTAAGTCAAACCCCGACTCAATAGTTTTCACCCCGCAGTTCGTGCCGTACTCCGAGGCGAGCCAAGCGCTTGTGAAAGGACGGGGAGGAACAAGTATCGATGGCATCGAGCGCGATTTGGAACGTGGTGCGCACATGCCAGATTGGTGGACGGACATCAATGCGCTTCAGACGTGGTCTCCCGAGCGTGTAAACTACGATACCCAGAAGCCGGTCAAGCTCCTTGAGCGGCTAGTGAATTCCTACAGCCGCCCCGGCGCGCTGGTTGGAGATTTCTTTGCGGGTTCGGGGACAGCCGCCGTAGCCGCAGAGAACTGCGGACGACGGTGGATTGGATGTGACCTGGGGCGCTGGGCGATTCATGTCTCGCGGAAGCGGATGCTCGGCATCGAAGGCTGCAGGCCGTTTGAGGTTCTCAATCTGGGCAAGTACGAGCGGCAGTACTGGCAGGGCGTGAAGTTCGGAGAGGGGAAGACCAAGTCGGAAGTGGAGCAGACACTCTATGAGTACCTGGCCTTTATCCTCAAGCTCTACGGCGCACAGCCCGTCGCGGGGCTGGAGCATCTGCATGGCAAGAAGGGCCGGGCCATGGTGCACATCGGCGCGGTGGATGCGCCGGTCACGATTTCCGAGATTGACGCCGCAGTGGAGGAGTGCGCGAAGCTGAAGCAGGCGCAGCTCCACGTTCTTGGTTGGGACTGGGAGATGGGTCTGTACGACTTGGTGGTGGAGGCGGCGAAGAAGAAGGGTGTGAAGCCGTTGTTGCTGCAGATTCCACGCGAGGCAATGGAGCAGCAGGCCGCCGCTAAGGGTGACGTGCGGTTCTTCGAGTTGGCGTATCTTGAGGTGGAGGTGTCGCAGCCGAAGAAACTGGCGGCCAGGGTCGAGTTGAAGGACTTCGTAATACCGAATGCCGAGCTGATACCCGATGAGGTCCGCGACAAGGTCAAGAAGTGGTCTGACTATATCGACTACTGGGCCGTGGACTGGGACTTCCGGGACGACACCTTCATGCAGGGTTGGGTGGCATACCGGACCAGGAAGGAGCGCAAGCTCCCGCTCAAGTCCGATACGCACCAGTACGAGAAGCCGGGCAAGTACCGGGTGCTGGTCAAGGTCATCGATATCTTCGGCAACGACACCTCGCAGGTAGTTGACATCACGGCGAAGTAGCCATGGCACGCGGCGTCATAGACTACGACAGGGACCTTCCCGAAATCGCCGGCCGCCGGCCGTGGGAGAAACCGACCCAGCACCTGGTCAAAGACGCGCGGGCCGACAGCGGCTGGCGGGTCGCGGACAAGCGGCGCGAGAGCCTGTTGCTGCTCGTGCCCAAGATACGCAAGGCCGTTGATGCCTGGCGCGGCGACGACAACGAGTGGAGCGACGACAACTACGCCGGCGCTTCGGAGGTCGCGAAGACCCTGTTCCGGTACTGGTTCTACGAGGACCACGACGTGCCGTCCATCGGGGCGCCGTTCCGGTACTGGTTCTGTCAGCGCGAGGCAATCGAGACACTCGTGTGGCTGGTGGAGATTGCCGGTAACCGGGACGGCCGGGACCTGGTCAAGCGCTACGCGACCAAGCACAAGATGGGTATGCTGCCCGGAACGTTCGAGTTCCAGACCACGACGGATGGCCGCAGGCAGGTCCGCCGGTACGTGCCCGAGCTCGAGCGCGACGTCACCCAGGACCTGCCACCAGAGGACCTGCGCCGCTACGCCTTCAAGATGGCGACCGGCTCGGGCAAGACCTGGGTGATGGCCATGGCCCTGGTATGGTCGTACTTCCACCGGCGGATGGAGCCTGAGTCGGACCTGTCCACCAACTTCCTCGTGGTCGCGCCCAACGTGATCGTCTACCAGCGCCTCGAGAAGGACTTCGCCAGCAACCGCATCTTCTACGAGTTGCCGTTGGTGCCGCCCGAGTGGGGGAAGTTCGCGCCCAAGGTCATCCTGCGCGGCGACGCGGCCGAACCCGACCCCTCCGGGAACCTGTTCCTCACCAACATCCAGCAGCTCTATGAGTCGCGTGAGACGGAGTGGACTCCGTTGAACGCGGTCGAGGCAATACTTGGCCGCAAGCCCGCCTCCGACCCCGCGTCGGCGAACCAGCGCTCGATGCTGGCACGGCTCCAGTCACTGCGCGACCTGGTGGTCATCAACGACGAGGCGCACCACGTTCACGACGAAGACCTGGCCTGGAGTCAATCGCTGCTGGCCATCCACCGTGCCTTGCCTGCGGGACTGGGGCTGTGGCTGGACTTCTCCGCGACGCCCCGAGTTGGCGGGTCGGGACCCTTCTACCCGTGGACCGTCTGTGACTACCCGCTGGCCCAGGCGGTTGAAGACCGCATTGTCAAGGCGCCAATCATCGTCAGCAAGCAGGACGACCTGAAACAGCCCAAGAAGGACCCGGAGAAAGTCAACCGGCGCAACGTCGCCGAGAAGTACGGGTTCTGGCTGCAGGCGGCGGTGGCGCGCTGGAAGGACCACGCCCGGGTCTACAAGAAACTCGGGCTCAGGCCGGTGCTGTTCGTCATGGCCGAGAAGAACGCGTACGCCGACGCGCTGGGTGAGTTCCTGTGGAAATCCAGGGAGTTCGGGTTCAAGGAGTCCGAAGTCCTCGTCATCCACACGGACACCAAGGGCGAGATCACCAAGAAGGACCTGGACAGCGCCCGCCAGGTGGCCCGCGACATCGACAGGCCGGACAATAAGGTGAAAGTCATCGTCAGCGTCATGATGCTGCGCGAGGGCTGGGACGTGAAAGGCGTGTCGGTCGTGCTCGGCCTCAGGGCCTACGAGTCTGACATTCTGGCCGAACAGGTGATTGGCCGGGGGCTGCGGTTGATGTCCGGCGTCAGCCCGGACCGGACTCAGACGCTCGAGGTTCTCGGCACCCGTAACCTGTTACAGGTACTGCGCGACCAGCTGGAAGCAGACGGAGTCGGGGTCACAACTACGACCAAGGATCCTCCCAAGCCGGTCATCATCGAGCCGGTCCTGGAGCGCAAGCGTTACGACATCGCCATCCCCATCACCAAGCCGCGGCTGGAGCACGATATCCTCAAGTTGTCCGAGCTGAATATCTCCCGGCTTGAGCCGATCTATGAGCGAGGCGAGTTGGTGGACGTATATCGGCTGCGGCTCAAGCAGGAGTTCGCGGTACCGCAAGTGGAGGTTGGCCAGGTGGTGGTTGACGGCGATGTGCCGCCGTCCCACGAAGTTCTGGCATCGATTGCCGCCAAGACGGCAGAGAATGCCAAGCTGACGGGCCGGTTCGCGGAGCTGTACCCGCTCGTGCGCGATTACGTCGCCAGGCGATGCTTCGGGCGCAAGGTCGACATTGAAGCCAAGGAGATACGGTCTCACCTCGGCAACCTGCTCGTCAGGGAGGGCATTGCCAAGTACTTGGCCAAGGCAATCGGCAACCTCACCGTCGTTCGGCGGGAGGTGGAGTTCGACCGGGCCGACCACAGGTTGTCGCAGACAAGACCGTTCCGTTGGCAACGTAACCTGCCTCTCCTGGAGGCGAAGCACACCATCTTCAACCTCGTGGCAACCTACAACAAGTACGAGCGTGGCTTCGCCGAGTTCCTCGACCGCGCCAAGGACGTCACCCGCTTCGCCAGCCTGGGCACCACCGAGCAGGGCGATTCGGGCACGCAATTCCGGGTAGACTATCTGAAGCCAAGCGGGGCAATCGGGTTCTACTACCCGGACTGGGTCGTCGTGCAGAAGGTCGGCGACAGCGAGGTCAACTGGATTATCGAGACCAAGGGCCGCGTTTGGGAGGGCACAGAGGCGAAGGATGCTTCGATTACTGATTGGTGTGAGCGGGTGTCCGCATTGACCGGGTTCGACTGGCGCTTCGTTCGCGTGAATCAGCCCATATTTGAATCGCAGTCGTGGAAGACGCTGGCGGCACTGGTAGATTCCATCAAGGGCGGCTTAAGCGGTTGATGCGCTTGTCGCTACGGACTCGGCTGGGTGCTTAGGACACTGTATCGATGAGGCGCGCTTTGTCAGCTTCAACAGAAAGGGGGTAGAGATGACCACGACTCAGGGGGTTCTGACCGGGCGTATCGGCCAGATGCTCGAACAGCGCTTCGCGCAGGATGCAGAGCTGGCCGCGCTGAGGGTGTTCTATGACCACGGGCCGCGTTCCAAGTCAGAAGGTGTCGCCCAGCCGACCACATACATGGGGCGAAGATACGGCGCTGATGCGACGCTGTCCGGGTTGGACATCGCCGTAGTCCTTGGCAA
>JAFGRF010000361.1 GCA_016935295.1 Caldifarciminota bacterium
CATATAGGGGTCGCCTCCCGGGCTGCATTGCAGTGAGCATTGCAGCATCAACTCAAAGGAGCAATGACCGGTGCATTGAAAGGTGCAATGAGTTGAGCATTGAAGGGTCCAATGCCATGAGCAATGCTCCGAGCAGTTTGTCTAGCGATGCAAGGTCCGATGATTTGAGCAATCGAGAATCCAGCTTGAGGTCGAGTTGAGAGTCCAGTTGAGAGTGCAGTTGCAGGAGCAATGCACTACGCAATGGACGATGCGATGAGAGTTCCGATGAGAGGAGCGATGTGAGGTGCATTGCGGAGAGCATTTCGGCGAGTTTCGAGTCTGCGGTTCACGCACCTGACGCGAAACCGAGCAACCGGTCATGAGGCCAGCGCCTTGGACGAGGCCCTACGCTGCCGGCCATACGCACCGAAGTGTTCAACGTCGCGGCGCCGATTGGTCCGTGGCGTCCCTGCGGAAAATGGGGACAGTCCCAGCGAGCGCGAGGACGCGCGGTACAGTTCCCGTTTTCCGCGTTCGGTTTGCTGAGGCGGCCGGGCTAGATGACCGAGACGCCGAAGGTGCCGCGCACGGCCTTGCCGATGACGCGGCTGCCCGGAATCGAGCCGAGCACACGGTCTTTCTGCGCCGGCGCAACCATGAGCACCATGCCCATGCCCATGTTGAATGTCCGGTACATTTCTTCGTCCGGGACGTCGCCCAGTCTCTGGATGAGCCGGAAGATGGGGAGCGGGCGCCAGCTCTTCTTGTGGATGACGACCGAGACTTCGTGGGGCAGGAGCCGGGCGATGTTGTCGTAGAACCCGCCGCCGGTGATATGGGCGAGGGCGTGAATTCTGCCGAGCAGGGGCAGGACCGGCTTCAGGTAGGAGCGGTGCGGCTGGAGGAGTTCTTCGCCGAGCGTGCGAGCCAGGCCTTTGATGCGGGAGCCGACCTTGAGGCGGGCTTTGTCGAAGAGGACCCGGCGCGCAAGGGAGTAGCCGTTGGTGTGCAGGCCCACCGAAGGGATGCCGATGAGAATGTCGCCCGCGACAATCCTGGAGGCGTCGATGATCTTCTTTCGTTCCACAATGCCGACGATGAAACCGGCGAGGTCGAAGTCATGAGGCCGGTAGATGTCGGGCATCATCGCGGTTTCGCCGCCGACGAGCGAGCAGTTGCTGTCGCGGCAGGCTTTGCCGAGGCCTTTCACGATGGCCAGCAGCGCCTCGGGCGCTAGGCGGGAGTGGGCGATGTAGTCGAGGAAGAAGAGCGGCCGCGCTCCCAGGGTCAGGATGTCGTTGATTGAGTGGTTGACGATGTCGATGCCGACCGTGTCGTAGCGGCCGCAGAGCCGGGCGACGACCAGTTTGGTACCGACACCGTCGCAACTGGCAACGAGCACCGGGTCGTGCATTTTCGGGACCCGGCAGAGGGAACCGAACAGCCCGACTTCGGAGAGGACCTGGGGACCGTAGGTGGAGCGGGCGATGCCGGCGATGCGGCGTTTGACCTTATCCATGGCACTGATGTCGACACCGGCGTCACGGTAGAGCATGGTTGAAACCTCCTTCAATCTGGATTGGTGTGGAGAAGATGGCAGAGACGAGGAAGCGGAATGTCCGCGCCGGGCCAGGCTGGAATCCAAGGCGCCGGAGCAGCGTTGAAGCGATTCCGGTGCTGAACGAACCGGCACGGCCGGGCAGGCGGCAGACCCGGGTCGCCTTGTTCAGTGGACGATGCATATGCGGGTCGTGGCGTTCTGTCCTCCGGCAGTGAGTCGGCAGAAGTAGACGCCGGCCGGGACGCTGCTGCAGTTCCAGGTGTACTTGCCCGATATGGCACGCGACGCCACCAGGCTTCCGGCAGGCGAGAAGATGTCAATGCTGCAGGCAGTGGTGACCGGCAGCGTGCTGAACCTGACGTGGCTGGCGGCCGGGTTGGGAGTCGCGGAGAGCCGCGGCGCACCGGC
Source organism: Caldifarciminota bacterium (assembly GCA_016935295.1). Taxonomy (GTDB): domain Bacteria; phylum Hydrothermota; class Tepidihabitantia; order Tepidihabitantales; family Tepidihabitantaceae; genus UBA2258. The sequence goes on from JAFGRF010000361.1 coordinate 1,952, forward strand.
AGGCGCCGTTGCTGCGGATACTGGTTGGCGCCAGGTTGGCGCCATGAAGTCCACGGTCTGGGTGTACGTCTGACCGGCATCGGTGAAGGATAGCTCCAGGCGCAGCGGTACATGCGCGCCCGGGGAAACGGCAGGGGAGGTGCGGATGCGGAACTGAGCCGTGTGGTTGTCGACCACTGCCCCGCGAGCGGCGTTCGGGAACGACGCCACGGAGTCGAGCACCTGCACGTCGGGAGCAAGGGATGTCAGCCGGGCGGTGATACCGTAGGCTGAGTCCAGCGGGTGAATGGCCTGGTTTCTGACCGTGAACCAGATACCGGAGAGTTCGTCCGGGTCGATCCGGCCGTCACCGTTGCCGGTCAGGGAGTCGTCCAGCCTGGCTGACAGCCCTTGGAACCAGACTCCCGCGACCCGCGCCAGGTAGTATAGGTTAGGTACGTTCAGGTCGCATTCGCGGTTGACGTAGGCGGAGTCGAGCCAGCCGTACCAGAAGTCGGTCGTTCCGAGTTCGCAGGTGAAGGCGTAGGTCACGAACTTGCCCGCGGTGTCAGAGTATTCCCAGTCGACCGACATGCCGTTGCAGGGGTAGATGGTCCAGTTGACCTGGCCCGTGTGCGGAAGGGGGTAGCCGTTGTTCGACTGGAAAGTGTCTACCGTGGCCCGGAGCACGGCCTGGTCGGGCGGCTCGGCCGTCGAGTAGCCCCAGGGATACATGTTGTACTGACCGAAGCTGTGGAGGTCCATGCAGTCGCGGGGACGAAAGGTCGCCAGGAAGTCGCGGACCAACTGAGTTTCCGGTTCGCTGAACGGAGACGGCCCACGGTAGGTTTCGTCCCAGGGCCGGCCCGA
>JAFGRF010000054.1 GCA_016935295.1 Caldifarciminota bacterium
CCAGCATAACGTCATTCAGCCCGATACCGTCAATATGACATTTTCGCTGCGGCATTACCCTATGACATTATCGCTGCTGCTTCACACACGTGGCCGCAGAGCTTGACAGGGCACCCGGCGATCCTATAATACAAACGATTGTTTGAAACAAACGTATGATGAAGTGCGTCTGATTTGCCGAGAACCATGAGTACCGACGCAGAACGCAAGGACGCCAAGCGCCGTATCTTCGAAGCCGGCGTGTCGCTGTTCGCGCGGAAGGGCTACGCGGCGGTCGGAATCCGCGAGATAGCTCGGGCCGCGCACGTGAACCTTTCGATGGTATCGTATTACTACGGGGGCAAGGCCGGGCTGCTGTCGGCGATCATCGACGAAGCATATGCCCGGTACCGGGAGATGCTTGCCGGGACCGGCGACGACTCGACGCCGGCAGAGGCGCACGTGCGCAACATGGTGCGCGGTATCGTCCGGTTCTTCCGCGAGAATGCCGAACTCGGACTGGTGGGGTTCGACTCCTTTCCCCCGGTCGACAATCCTGAGACGATGGCGGTACGGCTCAAGTGGTCGCAGGAAATCGGCGGGCTGCTGAGCGGTTTCTGCCGGAAGCTCGGCCTCGACGTCAATGATCTGGTGCAGATGTGGGTGGCCCTCAAACTGCTGCCGGTCAGCGTGAAGACGTTCTTCGAGGGCATCTATTCAGTGGAGCAGAGCGGCGCGAAGGGCCAGCTCGGTCCGCTGCCCGAGTTCGATGACGAGTTCTTCGAACGCTACTCAGAGAACCTGGCGTCTCTGTTCCTCTATGGGGTCACCGGGATGACGAAGATGAGCCGGCCTCGGAAGGCCAGGTCCGGACGCCGGAGCCGACGGCGATGAAACGGACTGGCGTGCCGTGTGCTGCGGGGCCGGTCAGCCTGGCAGTCATCGTCACCGCATCCGCCTGCGCTTGGGCCACATCACTTGACTTCAGCGGCAGGGCTTCGGGCTGGCTGGGTGCGGGGCGGGATACCTCGGTCTTCGGACTGGCTGGACTGCGGTACCTGCCCGAGGCCCGGTACTCCACGCCTATCAGTGAGCAGCTCGCCTTTGATGCCGAGGCGTCGGTCAACGCCTTCCTCTCAGCAAACGCCCGCGACCGCGCTTGTTCACTTGGCGTCTGGCTTAGGCCGTACCGCGCACTGGCTCGCATCTCGGCCCCACGGTTCTATGTGCGGGCCGGGCTGCAGAAAGTCAACTTCGGTTCAGCGACCTTGCTCCGGCCATTGATGTGGTTCGACCGCGTGGACCCGCGCGACCCGCTGGAGTTGACCGACGGCGTCTACGGCCTGCTTGGCAGGTACTACTTCCAGAACAACACCAATGTCTGGGCTTGGGGTCTGTTCGGCAACAGCTCGCCCAAAGGTTGGGAAGTGTATGGCTCCGAACGTTGGGTCCCGGAGCCGGGCGCGCGCCTGCAGGTGCCGGTGCCACGTGGTGAGGTGGCGGCGACCTACCATCACCGCCGGGTTGACCTCTTGACGTCGCCTTCAGTGCCGATTGACGAAGACCGGGTCGGTCTGGACGGAAAGTGGGACGTCGGGGTCGGCTGCCTGTTTGAAGCGACGCTGGTGCGGCAGGTTGGCCGTTCCATTGTACCGACCGAGACGTGGCAGCGGATGGCGACGGTCGGGCTCGACTACACGTTTGGCCTCGGCTCCGCCCTTGGAGTCGTTGCCGAACACATGCTCGTCGGTGCCGCGGACGCGCCCTTCGTGAAGGGGACCGACGTCCAGCTTTCGGCACTGATGCTCAGTTTCCCGCTCGGACTGCTGGACAATCTGCGTGGAATGGTCTACTATGACTGGAGTAACAGGGACCCATATAGCTACCTGGGCTGGCAGCGGACACTCGACAACTGGGTATTCAGTGTCGGGGCATTCTGGAATCCGGACAGTGCCCCGGCTTCCGCGGCCGGACCCGCAACTGGCACGACGGGCAAAGGTGTCCGGGCGGACGTGGTATTCAACCACTAGGGATTGGGCGTGGATAGATGGACTTGAAAGGAGGCGCAGTGGAGAATGGCGTCGTGATCAGTACTGACAAGCTGGTCAGGAAGTTCAAGGTCGGCAGGACAGAACTGGTCGCCCTCAAGGAAGTCTCGCTGGAATTCCGGCGCGGCGAGTTCGCCGGCCTGGTCGGGCCTTCCGGTTCGGGTAAGACTACGCTGCTCAACATCATCGGTACACTGGACGCGCCGAGTTCCGGCACCGCGGTCGTGCTGGGTGAGCGGGTTGAGAGTCTCTCGCCGGTGCGGGCTGCGTCACTCCGCTCGCGGCATATCGGCTTCATCTTCCAGACGTTCAACCTCCTGCCGGTCTACACGGCATACGAGAATGTCGAGTTCCCGCTGCTCCTGCTCGGCATGTCTCAGTCCGAGCGCCGCAAGAAGGTGACCGATGCCCTGGAGTGGGTGGGACTCGCCGACCGCGCGAACTCCCGGCCGACCCAGCTTTCCGGAGGGGAGAGCCAGCGGGTCGCAATTGCCCGGGCAGTTGTGAAGCGGCCCGAGCTCGTGCTGGCCGACGAGCCGACTGCCAACCTCGACGCTGAGAACTCCCACAAGATACTCCAGACCATGGTGAGCCTGAACCATGACCTCGGCACTACCTTTCTCTTCTCTACTCACGATGAGAAGGTGATCCGCTACCTGCGCCGGAAGATATCGCTTATTGACGGCCGGGTGGCAAATGACGAAGTCCGAAGCCCGAATTCCGATTGAAGCACGAATGAACGCAAGTTCGGAATCTGCTGATGGGGCTTTGTCATTGACTCGTCATTCGACCTTCGAGTTTCGGGTTTACGCCTCCGAGGCGGTGCGGCTATGATTATCCTCCGTCTGGCTATCCGCAACCTGCGCGGCGCGGGGCTGCGCACCTGGCTCAACGCCATCGCGCTGTCGTTCGCCTTTGTCGCCATCATCTTCGGTCAGGGCATGCTGCGGGGCATGAACAAACAGGCTGAGGATGCCTCGACCGCGTTCGAGTATGCCGGCGGCCAGTATTGGCATGAAGACTACGACCCGTACGACCCGCTGACGCTTGAGAACGCTCATGCGCCCGTTCCGCCGGTGCTGGAATCGCTCGCTGCCGCAGGCAAAGCCGCTCCGATTCTCGTCATTCCGGGCAGCATATACCCGCAGGGCCGGCTCAAGCCGGTCCTGCTCAAGGGTATTGACCCGGCACAGAAGGTGGTCGCCATACCCACGGCGGCGCTTGGCGACACGACCGAGGACCTGCCGCTGCTCATCGGCAGTCGTACCGCGACTGCGACCGGGCTCGCGGTCGGCGACCAGGTAACGGTGCAGTGGCGCGATGCGGACGGTGCTTTCGACGCCCGCGACGGCCGCGTTGTCCAGATAATGGAAACCAGCGTCGGCACGGTTGACATAGGCCAGGTCTGGCTGCCGCTCGCGCAACTGCAGGAACTGGCCGGGATGCGCGGTGAAGCGACGCTAGTGACGGTGGCCAGGGGGCTTGGACGCACGGGACATGACCGAATTGTCCTCAATTCGGATCGTGTCCCAAACGGCGCCGGCTGGCAGTTCCGGGACCCGGAGTTCCTGCTCTCCGACCTGCGCCAGATGGTCGCTTCTAAGACCATCGGCCAGTCGATAATGTTTGTGGTTCTTTTCCTGCTGGCAATGCTCGCCATCTTCGACACGCAGCTCCTGTCGGTCTTCCGGCGGCGGCGGGAAATCGGGATGCTCATAGCATTGGGGATGACGCGGGCCCAGGTCATCGTGCTGTTCACGCTCGAAGGCGCGCTCCACAGCATCTTCGCCGCGATTCTCGGAACCCTGTATGCCGGTCCGCTGTTCATATACCTCAACCGCAATGGATTCACCATACCGGGTATGGACTCGTTCGGGTTCGCGCTCGGCGACAGGCTTTACCCGGCGTTCACCGCGGGGCTGATTTTTGGAACGACCGTGCTTGTCTTTGTCGTCACCGCGTTCGTCGCCTGGCTGCCGGCCCGGAGAATTGCCAAGCTCAAGCCGACCGACGCGCTGGCAGGGAGAGGAACGTGAGTGTGACGAGTGCTCAAGTGCACAAGTGGTCCAGTGGTCCAGTGGGCGGAATCATCGTTTCGGTCATTCGGGCTTCGGGCTTCAATCGTCATTCGGAATTCGGACTTCGGACTTCCGCCTGTAAGGCGGTTTCGTGTTGACATTCCTTGCCAAGGGTTTGCTGCGCGACCGCTCGCGCAGTCTCTTTCCACTGCTCACTGTTGCCATCGGCGTGACGCTCGTCGTATTCATGGACAGCTATCTGCGCGGTGCGACTGACGCGATGTTCGCCGCTACCGCGAGCTTCGTGTGTGGCCATGTGCGTGTAGCCACCCGCGCCTATGCCAAGGCCGGTGCCGATGCCACGAACGAGCTTGCCCTGCTCGGTGTTGACAGCATACTCGGGGAACTGAAGCGCGACTTCCCGGATGTCACGTGGACCCTGCGCACCAGGTTCGGCGGCCTGGTCGACGTACCTGATTCCATGGGCGAGACACGCGTCCAATCACCGGCGGCCGGCATGGCCATTGACCTGTCGCCGGAAAGCCCCGAACGTAAGATACTAAGGCTTGAGCAATCGCTCGCATCAGGCCACCTGCCCTCGGCGCCCGGTGAGGTCCTCCTCTCCGACGACTTTGCGCGCCGTCTGGACGTCAAGCCCGGCGACAAGCTGACTCTCGTCTCATCCACCATGAACGGCAGCATGGCGACCTACAACTTCACCCTGTCCGGCACCGTAAGGTTCGGCGTCAGCGCCATGGACCGGGGTGCCGTGCTTGCCGACATCAATGACATCCAGCAGGCCCTTGACATGCCGGACGCAGCCGATGCCGTATTCGGGTTCCTGCCCGTTGCCGGCTACGACGACAGGTTGGCCTCACGGCTGGCCGCGAGATTCAACTCCGGCCGCGACACAACCGACAGATATGCTCCGGTAATGGAGACGATGCGTCTCGCCAGCGGGCTTGGGTCGATGTTCGACCTGATTGGAGCCGCGACCGGCCTGATTGTTTCCATATTCATAGTGGCGATGGCGGTCGTGCTCTGGAACGCGGGCCTGATGGGCAGCCTGCGCCGATACGGAGAAGTCGGTGTGCGGCTGGCGATCGGCGAATCCAAGCCGGCGGTCTATCGTTCGCTGCTCGCGGAGTCGTTCCTCATCGGCCTTGCCGGTTCGGTGCTCGGCACACTGGCGGGGCTGGGGCTTGGCTATTACCTGCAGGAAGTCGGAATAGACATCTCGGGGATGATGCCGAACGCTACAGTGGTGATCGATGATGTGCTCCGTGCCCGCGTAACACCGGTCAGCGTTTACATCGGTTTCGTGCCCGGATTGCTGGCTACGTTTGTCGGCGCGGCGATATCCGGCCTCGGCGTGTTCAAACGGCAGACGGCCATGCTGGCAAAGGAGTTAGGAAGTTAGCAGTGAGGAGTTAGGAGTCAGGAAGTGACAAGGAACTGCATTCTGTGCTTGTGCTTGAGCTTGGGCTTGTGCCTCGCAGCGGAGGCGCCGAGCGGCGCGGAGATACTGAAGAAGGTCGATGAGAACGGCTATGCGGCGACGCGCGTGGCCGTGTCCGAGATGGTCATCCACCTGGCCCGCAACACGCGAACCGTCAGGGCCAAGTCCTGGGTGGAAGGCGCGGACAAGTCTTTCACCGAGTTCCTCTATCCTGCGCGAGATGCCGGCACCAAGATGCTCAAGCTCAAAGACGAACTCTGGATGTACACGCCCGAAACCGACCGCACCATCAAGATATCCGGACACATGCTCAGGCAGTCAGTGATGGGCTCGGACCTTTCGTACGAGGACATGATGGAAGACCGCAAGCTGGTCGACCTGTACGATGCCGAGGTCACGGGCGAGGATAAGATGCTCGGCCGTCCGTGCTGGATAGTGAAGCTCACGGCCAAGGCACCGGACGTGAGCTACTACTCCCGCGAGGTCTGGGTGGACAAAGAACGGTACCTGCCTTTGCGGGAAGACCGCTTTGCCAAGAGCGGCAAGCTGCTCAAGACCACCGAGGTGAAAAGCGTCGCGCAGTATCAGGGCCGCTGGTTCGCCGATCGGGCTACCTTCAAAGACGCCCTTAGGAGCGGCGAAGGGACGGAGTTCGTAGTCGACTCCCTGCGCCTGAACGTGCCGATACCCGATTACATCTTCTCGAAAGCGTCGCTGCGGAAATAGACTGCAAGAGTGAATAGTGAGTAGTGAAAGAGGAAGGGCCGTGGCCGAGAGCAAACCCAGGGACATTGCGGAGCGGACGTTCGAGTTCGCGGAGAGGGTCGTATCTCTGTGTCGCGCAGTCAAGCGCAGAGACGTCGCCGCACGGGTGATAGTGGGCCAACTGGTTCGAGCGGGCACATCAGTCGGCGCCAATGTGGAAGAAGCTCAGGCGGGCCACAGCCGGGCGGACTTCGCGGCCAAGTGCTCGATTGCCTGCAAGGAAGCGCGCGAGACGCGCTACTGGTTGCGCCTGCTGGCTACTTCGGGGATCGTGTCGCCCTCTTTGCTCGCCGGCCTGCTGGTGGAGTGTGATGAACTGGTTGCCATCCTGACCACCATAGTCAGGAAGGCGAAGCAGCCGGTTTCCTAGCCTCTTTCACTCTTTTCTATTCACCATTGGGCATTCTCCGGGACTCGGACTCATCCGAGGTCGTCGGCCAGTTCCTTGAATACCTGTTCGCTTGACACCAGCGCGGCTGTTCCCTCGTCGATTTCCCGGCAGCGACGCCGTATTTCCTCAGTCCACTCGGGGCTGATCTCAAAGCCCTCTTCGTAGTCCAGGCTCTCCAGCAGCTTCTCAGCCAACAGAGCCCTGGACTCGCGCGGCAGATGCAGAGCGTCTTCGATAATGCTATCTGTCTTCGCCATCAAGTAATCGTATCGAGCCACTTATGTGAGTCAACTCGCGGTTACGCCGGGGCATGACGGCCACGTCCGCTGGGTCCCGGACCCGGCCGCCCTCGAAGACGCCATCAAGAGCGGTGAAGGTACGGAGTTCACAGTCGATTCGTTGCGTCTGAACGTGCCGATACCCGACTACGTCTTCTCGAAAGCTTCCCTGAGGAAGTAGCGCCGAGAAGGGCCCAACCGGCAGGTGTTTGGACGGCATCTATATGTAGTAGAGGGTCGTCTTCCGGCCACAATTCTCCCGTGGGGGGAGCGGCCCGGAGGCCGCCTGGGGAGCCGCACTTGCCGATGCAGTTGAAGACAGATTGGACCATTGAATGTCCGGTACTTCTTCCGGTACAATGAGCCGCGCAATGAGGCGAACAATGACGGGTCCAATTCCTGGTACAATGCCGCGAACATTTCGTCGTACAACGCCGCGTACAATGGCCAACACAGTTTGAGATTCAGTCCACGATTCAGTTGACGACGCAGTTTGCGACGCAGTGCGCTACGCAGTGAAAGGTCCTTTGACCGAAGCTTTCCGACGTGCAATGTGAGGTGCGATGAAAGACTGAGTTTGAGGTCGAGGCTGAGGTCAGGACATCGGTGTTGATCCGCATCCATCTGCGGTTTGACTTTGGGAATCTGCGACTAGCCCGAGTCCGGCTTGGAACGGCCGCGCTTCTTGAGTTCGGCTTCGAAGCCGCGGTCGGTTGCGAAGGTGGCTAGCGGTTGGCGCGGGCCGCGAAGGCAAACGCGTCGAAGTAGCTGCGGAGGTTGGCCGGCGTTGAGCCGTAGCAGTTATCCGCGTAGAAGTAGTCGGCGAGAACCTCGCGCACGCGGGCGATTTCTCTGAGCCTGCCGCGATGCCGCTTGTCCATCAGTGTCAGGTCGAGCAACTCAAGCGCCCGCTCAACCGCCATTCGGCAATGCTCGGCGTTTCCTCGTTGCTGCCACGTCAATGTTCGCGACACTTCGCTGCCGACGTTGGCCAACTGCTCAGCGAGACTGAACTGGAACCACCGGCCGGCTGCGAGTTCTTTATGCTGGAATGTCATCGGGCTATCAGACGTTCCACTGTCGCGGTAATCCGCCTGCGCGTTTCCGGGTCATCAGTCGCGGTGAGGTCAGACAGCGCTACTCGGTCACGCACAATCGCCATTGCAGGAAGTCTAGTTGGCCCTCGGAAGCGGTCAAGCGAGTCGCTGCGTCCTGAACCCGTAGTGGATCGCCACGAAGACACGAAGCCGGAACCAAACGGGTGCGCAGGGGTTCTCACCCATTTGTTTCGTGTCCTTCGTGCTTTCGTGGCTCAATGTCGGTTCTGGGCTGCTCCCTCTTCTTGAGCTCGGCTTCGAACCCGCGGTCGGTGGGACGGTAGTACTTGCGCCCTCTGAGAGAAGGCGGGAGGTGTTCCTGCTCTACCTTGGCATCCTTGAAGTCATGGGCGTACTTGTACCCTTTGCCGTAGCCGAGACCTTTCATCAGGCCGGTCGGCGCGTTGCGCAGGTGGAGCGGGACGGGTTCGGTCGCGCTCTTGAGCGCATCGTTTTTGGCTTCGCCGTAGGCGACGTAGAGCGCGTTCGACTTGGGCGCAAGTGCGAGATAGACGACGCACTGGGCGAGCGCCGTGTTGCCTTCAGGCATCCCGATGAAGTGGACCGCGTCTTTGGCCGCGTTGGCAATCAGCAGGGCGTTCGGCTGGGCAAGGCCGACGTCCTCAGAGGCGAACCGGACGAGGCGGCGGGCAACGTAGAGCGGGTCTTCGCCGGCCTCCAGCATCCGCGCCAGCCAGTAGAGCGCGCCATCCGGGTCAGAGTCGCGCAGGGACTTGTGCAAGGCGGAAATCAGGTTGAAGTGCTCCTCGCCCGACTTGTCGTAGAGCAGGAACTTGCGCTGGACCACGTCCTGGGCCAGATCAAGCGTCACGGCCTGCACTCCGCGTTTACTCGGCTCAGCCGAGGCCACGCATAGCTCAAGGGCTGTGAGAGCGGCGCGAGCATCGCCCTGCGACACTACGACGAGGTAGTCGAGAACCTCCTCGGGGACTTCGGGTCTGAGCGGCGCGAGTCCTTGTTCAGCCTGCATGGCGCGACGCATCACCGTTTTTACATCGTCAGGACTGAGTTGGTTGAGCACGTAGACGCGACAGCGTGAGAGCAGGGGCGCGATGACCTCGAACGACGGGTTCTCGGTAGTGGCGCCGATGAGGATGATACCGCCGGACTCGACGTGGGGCAGGAAGGCATCCTGCTGGGCCTTGTTGAACCGGTGGATTTCGTCCACGAAGAGGATGGTGCGGCGATTGTGCATCGAACGTTCGAACTCGGCCCGCCTCGTGATCTCCCGGACTTCCGCGACCGAAGATGTAACGGCGGAGAGCTGGATGAATATGGCCCTGGTGTAGTGGGCAATCGCAAGGGCGAGCGTCGTCTTGCCGGAGCCGGGCGGGCCCCAGAGAATCATCGAGTGGAGTTCGCCCTTCTCGATCATCCTGCGGAGCGGCTTGTCTTTGCCGAGCAGGTGGTCCTGGCCGACGATTTCGTCGAGCGTCTGCGGACGCATTCGGTCTGCCAGGGGCGAGTCGATGGGCGGGGACATGACCGATTCCGCCGAGGAATCGGATCGTGTCCCAAGCCCCGTTGTCGCGTCGGCGAGCTTTGAGCTCAGGGCCTCGGGCTTGGGTTTCTTTCTCGCCACGGGCTATTATACGGTTGTCAGCGCAAAAGAGAAGTCAGCCGCTCAGGCAGGAGGGCTGAGCCCTGAGAGGACGAGCGCGGAGACGGGCGACGCTAGAGGCTGGCCCCGGATCGCAGAAGCGAACATCCGCCTCTTGGTGTCCGGGCGAATTGGAAGCTACTTCGCCACAACCGCTTTCTCCACGTCGCGGAGGTCCGCCGCGACGAGACGGATGAAGTAGACTCCGCGGGCGACGGACTTGCCGCCGCGACCCTGGCAGTTCCAGGCGACCGAGTGCTGACCCGCGGGCTGGTTCTGGGCCACCAACCGCCGAACTTCCCGGCCCATCAGGTCGTAGACCGAGAGGTCCACTCGACAGGGCGAGGCGATGGAGTACCGGATGTCGAACCAGCCCGGCATCACCTGTACCTGCAGCGCCGAAGGACGCGGTCCAGACGGTTTGGATTCAGCGACCCCGTACCCGGTGTCGCGCAGGACATAGACGTCATTGGAGTCGACCCCGATGACGAATATGCGTTCACGGACCGGGTCGAGTTGGATGTCCCAGATGTCCCCATGATTCAGCAGTATCGCCGGCACTATGATCGAGTCGGCGCTGCAATCGAGCACGGCTACGGAACTGGAATGGACGCTGTCAGGCGCTCTACAGACAAGATAGAGACGGTTGCTCCATGGCACCCAGGCTATGGGCCATGCACCCTGTCCACGGCGCTCGTACTCGACCTTCTTCAGAACCGAGTCCGTGGCGCAGTCTACGACCCACAGAGTATCCGGCGTGTTGATATAGGTGTCGTTGTCAGCGAGGTAGACCTTGTCGTCCCTTTCGTCCACCGCTACCTGGGCATTCAGCCCGCACCATATGCGCACGGGAAGCACGCCGACCAGCGTATCGCGCTCGGTGTCAATGATCCCCACGTTCGCATCCCCGGGTTCGACCTGGAAAGGAGCCAAATAGGCCTTGCGGCAGGTGTTGTTGAACACAAGGGCATCTGGCTGTGACGCACTCACCGCGCCTACATCTATCACCTTCAGGACCGAGTCGGCGACATAGTCGTAGACGTAGAGCTGCTTGCGGCCTCCCTGGCCCACGTAGAGCTTCCTGCCGACTGAGTCCCATGACACGTTCGTGCTGAGTCCTCCCAGCGTCCGTTTTCGGACGACCGAGTCAGCGGCGCCGTCGAACGCGTACAGCGTCTCCACCGCGGGTTTGTACAGACAATCGACGTCGCTCAGTAACGCGTCCTGGTTCATTTCATAGCAGACGTACAGCCAGCGGATGACAGAGTCGGCTGCAGCATCCACAACCATGGTACCGTCCGGGTCGGGATTGCAGGTGACGTAGAGCTTCTGCCTGCGCCAGTTCCAAGAGTAGTGAGGTGCTCCCCACATTTCAATTGCCAGAGACTCCACCTGATATGTTGAACCATCAACCACGTAGTAGCGCCCCGGAAAGCTGGCGACGTAGAGTTTGTTGAGCTCCGGGAGGAATGTCGCCGTCGTCAGGAATGAACCGAGGGGACCGGGCGATCGGGGAAGCCTGATGACCGTGTCTATCTGCACCTGCGCGTACAGCGCCAAGGGAACGAGCATCAAGAGGGACCTTCTCACCAGCACTCGCATCTCGGAGGGGCGGGTGACCCGCCCCTCCGAAGCTCTTGGGCCGGTCTAGGTCCTGCTTCGGGTCTGGAGCTTGCAGCTTGCGGCTTGGGGTTCTTACTTGCCACGGGCTATTATACGGTGGTCAGCCGAAAAGAGAAGTCAGTCGGTCAGGCCTGAGGCCTGAGAGAGGAGAGTATCGCGATCGCTGCGTGTTTGTCGATAGGTTCGTTGGCGTCGCCGCAGCGGGGGGAGAGGACGCAGGCCGGGCAGCCTTGTGGGCTAGTCGTGCCGGAGGTTACTCATCGCCCGTCACCCGCCGCATCCATCTCGCCGGGTGCCGCGATGTGTGCAGGACTCCGAAGATGGTCGCAACGTCTGACTCGCACTCATAGAACACGGCGTACGGGAAGCGCCTGAGTAGCGTGCGGCGGAACCTCCGGAAGACCGTAGGGTGCATATGGGGCGAACGGCGGATGGTCTCGATGCAGGCATCGAGGCAACTCAGGAACTCCTCTCCAAGCCCGACTCGCCGTGCTTCGTACCAGTGGTAGGCATCGGTCACGTCTTGCTCGGCCTCGGGGACTACGACGACACTAACGGCCATGGCGACCGCGGACTCGTCGCCTGACTGCTTCCCAGGTTCGACGGCTTCCCGGGATTCTTGCGAGATTCTCCTTGCGACGCGCCAGTTCTTTCTTCTGCCAGTCATGAACCGGCACCGCGTTTGGCGACGCTGCCAGGTCGTCCCACAGGTCTTCGACCAGTTGCAGTTTCTCAGCCGGGCTCAGGTCGAACACCGTGCTGTCGCTGGCACACGATTCCGTATCAACAGACTGCCTGATTCTCTTCACAGACTGAGTGTAGAGGGTCCGCCCCGACGTGTCAACTTCGCGCGGAGATTGCGCATGGGAGAGACGTAGACACGTGGTCGGGAACAGGAGTCAGTGGTCAGTGCTCAGGCTGCTGAGGATGGTGATCGCGGCCTGCTTGTCGATAGGCTCGTTGGCGTCGCCGCAGCGGGGGGAGAGGACGCAGGCCGGGCAGCCCTTCTCGCAGCCACACTGGATGACCATGTCCCGCGTGACGCGGCTGAGCCGGTCGAACTCGGCGTAGAGTTTCTCCGAGATACCGATACCGTGCTCGTACCCGTCATAGATGAGGATCGTGGGCAGGCGGGTGTCCGGGAAGTACGGGTAGCTGCCACCGCCGATGTCGAGCGGGTCGCACATCGCGACCAGCGGTGCGAGCGCGATCAGCGCGTGCTCGGCAGCGTGGAGCCCGCCGATGAAACTGCCGGCCTGGTCCTGCAGGTCGAGCCCCGCCTCGCCCGAGAACACAAGCCAGATGCCGACGGTCGGAAACTTGACCGGAGGCAGCCTGAGCGGGTGAGTCGAGATGAGCTGGTCGTACTTCTTCACCCGGTAGCCAATGTAGGTTGCAGTTACTTCGAGGCGGCCGGCGCTGAGCGTGATGCCGGGATTCAGTGAACGCTGGAGCCGCGTCTCGAGCAGACGCATTTCTTCACGGGTGATGACCTGTGTATGGAAGTCGACGCCCTTGCGTTCGACTTCGGCCCGTTGCTGTTCGAGGTCGAGGGTCTTGACCAGGAAGGTCTCGCCCTGGTGGAGCAGCACCGCACCGGGATAAGCCTCGCGGCAGGCGCGCGTCTTGTCCATTGTCTCGATGACCCGGCCATCGGCCACGATTTCGATGGCGCTCTCCTCGATTGCCTCGAGCGCGACTTCTTCCTGGGGCCGGGTTCGGCCCGCGTAGATCCAGCCGACCGGCGTCGGGCGCAGGACGAGTTGCTCTTCCAGTTCCTTCACCGCGGCGAGCCGGACGTTGGAGGACTCCGGACCTTCCGGAGTATTCGTCATTCGAGCTTCGGACTTCGGACTTGCGGCATCGTCCATCTCTTCCTTCCTGAGCGGCAGCTCGGACGCCGCACAGGCCATGTGGCCCTTGATGATGTAAGGGTTGGCGAGGTCGATGACCGCGGCTTCGAACCCGCGTTCGAGAATGAGTGCGGGATTGCGCAGGAGATACTGGTTCAGCGCGTCGGCATATCCGACGAACACGACTACTGAATCCTGCAGTTTGCGGCCGGCCCGGCCGGCCTGTTGCCAGAACGAGGCGAACGAACCGGGGAAGCCGGCGATGACGATGCAGTCGAGGCTGCCGATATCGATGCCGAGTTCCAGCGCGTCAGTGGAGACGACCCCGCGCAGAGCGCCGGAGGAGAGGCCGGCTTCGATCGAGCGCCGGTCCTCAGGGATGTATCCGGCCCGATACGGCGACACGGCCAGTTCGGGTGTGTGCTCCTTGACCCAGCGTGAGATGAGTTCGGCCAGGCGTCGCGACGGGACGAAGCAGACCGTCTGAAACCCGGATTTGGCGAAGTGAGTGACAAGCTGCTGGGTCTGGACGTGGATGGAGGCCTCGGCGTTGGCGAGCGGGTTCCAGAACACGAGGTACGTGCGGCCACGCGGCGCGCCGTCGCCTCCGACGTGGACGAATTCCTTGCCCGCCAGCCTCTCGGCCAGTTCCTGCGGGTTCGCTATTGAGGCCGAGGCAAGGAAGAACTGCGGGTCAGATCCGTGGTAGGCACAGATGCGACGGAGCCGGCGAATGAGCTGCGCCACGTTGGATCCGAAGACCCCGCGGTAGGTGTGCGCCTCGTCGATGATGCAGTAGCGCAGGTTCCTGTAGAACGATTGCCACTGGTAGTGGTAGGGGAGAATCTGGTGTAACTCGTACGGGTTCGAAAGGACGATGCGCGAGCGCTGGCGTATGCGGGGGCGCTTGTCTGCGGGCGTGTCGCCATCGTAGACTGCCGGGTGTAGCTCAAGCTCAAGCCCAAGCTCAAACTCCTTCAGGACCTTGAGCTGGTCCTGGGTTACTGCCTTCATCGGGTAGAGATAGAGGGCGGTGGGAAAATGGGGACTGTCCCTTCGCGCCGAAAACGAGGGACACTTCCTCGGGGCGGCTGCGTCTGACTCGCCGCGGAAGCGTCCCTGTTTTGCGGCGGGGCTGTTCCCGTTTTCCCGTAGCACCGTTTCGAACACGGGCAGGTTGAAGGCAAGCGTCTTGCCGGATGCCGTCGCGGTCGTGATGATGACGTTTCTGCCGGCACGGGCGTGCTTGAGTAGCTCGACTTGGTGGCTGTACAGCTTCGGGATACCCATTCTTTCTATCAGGGCGGCAAGCGGATGAGGCAACGGCGGGTCGGGCTCGGCGTAGGTCGGAGCTCGCGAGGGCAGCGGCTCGATGCCCGCTATCTGGCCCGAATACCAGCGCTGCTGACGAAGGTTGTCGAGAGCGGAGAGAATGTCAGGCAAGGCTTGGAGAGTTACCAGGTATCAGTGACCAGTGTCCAGTTAGAGGAGCGGATTCTTCCTCACTGGAAACTGGAACCTGATACCTGGTCACTTGTTTTGTGTGCTCCAGTGCTCGACCAGGGATGAGAAGACGTTCACGAGGCTGATGACGTCCTGAAGGTTGTGGTCAACTATCGGTTTGAGGAAGCCGGCGTTGCCGGTGCGCAGGTACTCGTAGTAGAACTCGGGCACGAGTTCGCCGGGCAGGTCGGTCTCTCGACTGAGTCCGAGGATTGCCTCTTCAATCGAGCGGAGTGACATGGACGAAAGCGGGGACAGTCCCTCGGAGCGCGAGGACGCGCGGGACAGTCCCCGTTTTCGTCCCCAGGCTCGGCGGCAGAAGTGGAGCAGGTCGAAGTGTACCTTGGGCGGTTTGAGCCTGATGCCGTAGTAGGCGGAACGGCCGGTGAGGAAGGGCAGGTCGAAGGACTTGCCGTTGTACGTGACCATCACTTTGTGGCCGGCCACCTGCTGGGTGACTTCTTTGAGCAGCGCAAGCTCGTCCGGGAAGTCGCGGACGACGTACTGCTCAACGACTATTGTGTTGTCGGGCGCGAGTCTCGCGAGTCCTGCGACCACGAGGGGCTGGCCCGCAAACAAGCCCATCGTCTCGAGGTCGAGGAAGAGGAAGTCGGAGTCATCGTGCAGTCCGGACAGACCCAGAACCGATGGATGTGACCTGGACAGGCGCGTGCCAATGACCTCGGCCAGCTCCTCGGTGCTTCCGGCTTCGAGCAACTCGCGGATGCGCTTCGACTCGCCGCAGAACCGGGGATGGTCTTCGAGGTCGGCGAGCGTCTTGAAGCCCTGTTTCTCCAGCCGCACACGGGTCTTGTCCCGGATGCCGCGAACCAGGCTGACTGACCCGAGCAGACTCTGTCGGGTCTGCTCGGCGTCGCCGCGCTGCAGGGCTCCGCGTGCCTTCGCAGTCAGTCGGTAGCAGCCGCCATAGTCGTTTTCTACTACTTCGCCCGGCAGGACCTTCTCGAACGGCAGGCCTTCGTAGTCCCGGCGGAGTTGTTCGCGGAACGATCCGACGTTCTCCGGTCGCGCATCGAAGTCGGAGTCGATGTCGGGCTCGTACTTGTCCGGGTCGAATGTCCGCACGAACAGATTATGGTCTGAGACGACCCTACGTCAAGCGGACGAACTGGTCCTGGAGACATGCCACCAGCAGCGGCGTTGGCCGAGGCCCTGGACTTCGACCGAGGCAGGCTGGAAGTCAAGGTCAGTCAGGAGCCTTTCGTCAAGCGGCTGCGATAGCGGGTTGTTCTCTACCAGGAGTACGTTTGGAGCCACGCGCATCAGCTCATGAATTGCCAGTTTCCAGGTACCAGTGTCCAGGGTCGGGACAGAGCCGATGATGGCGAGGTCGACGGAGTTGTCGGGTAGCGGGATTCCTGAGAGCTTGAGGCTTGGGGCTTGAGGCTTGCGGCTGAGAAGGCGAAAGCGGCGGACCTTCTCGACTTCGGCCTTGCGCTCGGTGTACCGGGCGATTATCTCGTCGGGCTCAAGGACGTAGACTCCGGCGGACTTGCGGCAGCGGCACATCGTGACCGTGGTCCCGTCGCCGGCAAGCAGAAACCGCGTCTTCCAGAGCGGGAACCGTCGTGTGACAATTGAGAAGTCCCAGTCATGCCAGGGCAGCGCGTCATACAGCGGCGGGGCCTTGGCGCGGAG
>JAFGRF010000055.1 GCA_016935295.1 Caldifarciminota bacterium
CACCAGGGGCAGTCGTGTCCGAATCCAGGTACTGGTAGCCAAACGCATCCGGCCCGCCACCTCCCAGCAGCACCGGCGAGGTCGACGGTGTCATGCCGCCCGGTGTGAGCGCGACCAGCGCGATTGACAGAATAGTTACGAACATCAGTCCTCCTTTTTGGCCCCGCCGGCGGGGCCGCAGTTCGCATTGTCCAGTGCTGCCCGGCCGAAAGCCGGGCAGTACCGCATTACTTGCGGGCTCTTGGCAGGATTGAATATATGCTGCCCGCTCCGGAAGTCAAGGATAGGTGGCCGGAGAAAGGACCCGGGACGGTAGTGCGAGCCAGCGCACGAGCCACATCCGCGCTCAGGTTGCGTCCTGACCTTGACTTTCGACCGGAAGACCCAAGAATATCAGGCAAATGGACAAGTTCGTAATCCACGGTCCGACGCGACTCGAGGGGACGGTCGCGGCTGCCGCCGCCAAGAACGCGGTTCTCCCGATCCTTGCCGCCTGTCTCCTGACCGAAGAGCCATGCACCATCCGCGACGTACCGTTGCTCGAGGACGTCAGGACCATGGCGCGTCTCCTCCGGTCGTTGGGCGTCAAGGTCGAGCAGCGCAAGCACACCATCAAGATCGAGGCCGCCGGCAAGATTGAGCGGACTGCGACCTATGACATCGTGCGCAAGATGCGGGCCAGCTACTACGTTCTCGGCCCTTTGCTCGGTCGGTTCGGGGATGCACGGGTATCGCTGCCTGGCGGCTGTGCAATAGGCCCGCGACCGGTAGACCTTCACCTCAAGGGCATCGCCGCGCTTGGTGCCAATGTTAATCTCGAGCACGGTTACATCCATGCCACCGGCCGGCTACGCGGGGGTTCGATGCTGCTCGAGGGTACGTCCGGACCGAGTGTCGGGGCCACGGCGAATACCATGATGGCCGCAGTGCTTGCGGACGGCGAAACCGTCATCCAGGGCGCAGCGTGCGAACCCGAGGTATCCGACCTCGGCGGATTTCTCACCGCCATGGGCGCAAGGATCGAGGGATGCGGAACGCCAGCCGTGAGAATAAGAGGAGTCAAGAAGCTGCGCGGAGCCGAGTATCGTCCGATTCCGGACCGGATCGAAGCCGGCACGCTCGCGGTTGCCGCCGCCATCACACGCGGCAACCTGGAAGTCACCGGCTGCGAGCCTGCACACCTCGCTTCGGTCATCGACCCACTGCGCAGGGCCGGCGTGACCGTGGAGACGGGCAGACGCAAGATGACCGTAAACGCCGAGCGACGCCCGACACCGGTCAATATCGCAACTTCGCCGTACCCCGGCTTCGCGACCGACCTGCAGGCGCAGTTCACCGCTCTGTTGGCCATCGGCGATGGCACCAGCGTTGTCACCGAGAACGTCTTCGAGTCTCGCTTCCTGCACGCCCTGGAACTGAACCGCATGGGAGCGAAGATCGACATCAATGGCAGGACCGCAGTCGTCCAGGGGGTCCCCAGCCTGGCCGGGGCGCAGGTGATGGCGTCGGACCTCCGTGCATCAGCAGCGCTGGTTCTGGCCGGCCTCGCGGCGAAGGGCGAAACCGAAATCCAGCGCATCTACCATCTTGATCGCGGCTACGAGTCACTTGAACAGAAACTCAACGGGGTCGGCGCGAAGATCGAGCGCGTCAGCTACTAGCCTCAAGCCGCGCCGGAAGACGTTCGCGGTTCGAGTCGGTACGCTACAAGTCGGCGGACGTTCGCCGGTATCAGTCCAGTCGATGACCAAGACCCGCACCGATGATGTCAGAGCAACCCTACGCCAGATTAGGCGGCTCGAACGCGCCGGCTGCGAGTTGGTCCGAATCGCAGTGCCGGACGCGGCCGCGGCGGCCGCGCTGCCCGCAATACGCCACCGCATCCCCCTCCCGTTGGTGGCGGACGTCCACTTCGACTACCGCCTTGCCTTGGCTGCACTCAGGGCCGGCTTCGACAAGATTCGCATCAACCCCGGCAATATCGGTGCCACCTGGAAAATCAACGAGGTCATCAAGGCGGCGAAGGACTCGGGGGCGGCAATCCGGATCGGAGTCAATGCGGGTTCGATTGGGAAATCTCTGTTGCGCAAACACGGCCATCCCACCGTCGCCGCGATGGTTGAAAGCATGGCCGCGTGCCTCGAGCCGTTTGGCAAGCTGCGGTTCAAGAACATCGTGCTGTCGGCCAAGTCGACCGACGTGCCCGAAACCATTGCCGTCTACAGGGAGTTGTCGCGACGGTGGCGCTACCCGCTTCACCTCGGGCTGACCGAAGCCGGACCGCCATTCGAAGGCGCAATCCGTTCCACCGCCGCGCTGTCGGTGCTGCTTCTCGAAGGTATCGGCGACACTGTCCGTGTCTCGCTGACCGGCGACCCGGTGCATGAAGTCAGAGCCGGCTACGAACTGCTTGCTGCCCTAGGCCTGCGTCGACGCGGCCCGCTGGTCTATTCCTGCCCCACCTGCGGCCGGACCGGCATCAACGTCATCAGACTTACCCACCATGTGAAGCAGGCATTGCGTGAGCACCCTGAGCCACTCAAGATCGCAGTAATGGGCTGCGTTGTGAATGGGCCGGGAGAGGCGCGCGAAGCCGACTTCGGGATTGCCGGCGGCAAGGGCCG
>JAFGRF010000056.1 GCA_016935295.1 Caldifarciminota bacterium
ACTGACTATGTACGCGGCGCATGACTCCATCATGACGGTACCGGTGTACGACCCGCTGGGGAACTACATCGGCCAGACCGGAGTGCCGGTCCGGGTGCCGGTGGGTGTGGACTCATTCACCATCTCGCTCTCGCGGGAGGACAACTACGCCCTCACCGGCACGGTCCAGCAGACGCTGTTCACCTGGGGCAAGCTCGTGAACGCTTGTCGCATCGCCGGCCTCAGCTTCGACCTGCAGAAGGAAGCGGCAGCCCAGGCACGCGCTCAGGTCAAGGTAGACGCTACGCAGGGGTTCTACCAGGCCCTGCTCGCTCGCAAGACGGTCGATGTCATGGATGACGCACTGAACCAGCTGCGCGGCCACATCGGCCAGGTGCAGTCGCTCTACGACAATGGCCTTGCGACGAAGCTCGACTTGATGAAAGCGACGCTCGGCCTGCACCAGATGGAAGCTCAGGTCTCGCAAGTTGAGAACGGCGCCGAACTCGCGACAGCAGCTCTGCTCAACGTACTCGGGCTCGACCCAGGCACGCCGGTCGCGTTCGACGAGGAGCTGGCCCCGGATTCGCTCGCAGTCGACGTCGACCAGGCGACCGAACAGGCACTTGGTAATCGTCCAGAACTGGCCCAACTTCGCGACGCGGCGAAGATGGCCGACCTGGGCGTGCGCATCGCCCGGACATCCAACCTGCCGACCCTCTTTGCTCAGGCCAACGGCAGCTACAAGAACCCGGTCGGGCTGAGTGACACCTGGGGCACGGACTGGAACGCCACCCTCGGATTCTCGATGCCGATTTTCACCGGGCTGGCGAACCTGAACAAGTACAAGGCCGCCCAGGCCAGGCAGCGCCAGGCCCGGGTCGCCCTGGCCATGGTCGAGGACGGAGTGCGACTCGAAGTGAAAGCCCAAGTCCTGGCCCTGAACCAAGAGGCAAAGAATACGGCCTACCAGAGGAAGAACGTCGAGGTCGCCGAGGCAGCGCTCGCGCTTGCTGAGCAGCGGTTCCAGAACGGCCTGCTCACGAATCTGGACTACATGGACAGCCAGCTTGCTCTGACCCAGAGCCGGGTCGCGTACCTGAGCGCACTGGCCAACTACCAGATCGCCAAGGCTAAGCTCGCGAAGGCGACTGGCCAAGACTAGGGAGACAACGATGAAACACAAACTCACACTCTTAACTGCAGTAATCGGCCTCTTCGTCGCCGTCGGCTGCGGGCCGAAAGGCGCCCCCAAGAAGCGGAACCTCCAGTCGGTCGCTTTCGAGACCGTCCGACGCCAGACCGTCACCCGGACGATCGGCCTGCTCGGCACGGTCGAAGGCGAAAAGCAGGCGACGGCGATGTCCAAGATAACCGGCAAGGTCACTAGCATCGCCCGGCCCGAGGGTTCGTGGGTGAACGAGGACGACGCCATCGCGTATGTCGTCAACGACATCCCGGGAATGGACTACCAGCCCGGCCCGGTCCGCGCGCCGATTGCCGGCTACGTCGGCAAGGTCTACGTCGAGGTTGGCCAGACGGTAGCGCCGGGCGTCCCGGTCGCGGTAGTCGCCAACTACGGGAACCGTGTCACGGTGAAGGCGCGGATCAGCGACCATGACCTCCGCTTCGTCAAGACCGGCGCTCCGGCCGACATCAGCGTCACGGCCTTCTCGGACACGTCTTTCACCGGCCGGGTCACAGCGGTCACGCCGGTGCTCGACCAACTCTCGCGCACCGCCACCGTCGAACTGACGGTCAACAACACCGGGCGCAAGCTCGTGCCGGGCATGGCCTGCGGAGTGCAGCTCACGCTCGAGCAGAAAAAGGACGTCATCGCCCTGCCCCGAATAGCGCTTTTCACCAACGGCTACACCCGGGTCGCGGTCCTGGACGACAGCACCGCCCGATTCCGGGACGTCACCACCGGCCTGGTCGGTGACCGGCTGATCGAGGTCACGTCCGGGCTCGAGCCGGGCGAACATGTCGTCACCACCGGCAAGGAACGCATCGAGGACGGCGGCAGGGTCATTCCGGTGGAGGTCGGCCAGAGATGAAGCTAACTGACTCCTCAATCCGCCGGCCGGTCACGACCGCGATGATTGTACTCGCGCTGGTGCTGTTCGGCATTATCGGCGTCACCCGGATGCAGGTCGACTTCTATCCCGATGTCACCTTCCCGATGGTCGTCGTCGCCACCGTCTACCCCGGTGCCGGCCCGCTTGAGGTCGAGTCCGAGGTCACCGATCCGATGGAAGAGGGCCTCGGCACCATCGGCGGTCTGACCGATATCACCTCGACGTCGTCGGAGAACATATCCGCCATCACGCTCCAGTTCGACTGGGGCACGAACCTCGACGCCGCCGCTTCCGACATCCGCGACCGGCTCGACATGGTCCAGGCCAACCTGCCCGACGATGTCCAGAAACCGTTCGTCTTCAAATTCGACCCTTCGATGATGCCGGTGCTCCAACTCGGCATGGCGGGCAACATCGACGAAACCGAGCTGGCCGACATCGCCGACGAGGTCACCCAGCGGCTCCAGCGGGTCCCGGGCGTGGCCGCGGTAAACATGGGCGGCCAGGCCGTCCGTCAGGTCCAGGTTGAGCTTGACCTGCGGGAGTTCTCCACCTCGGGCGTGACTACCGACGCGTTCGCGATGGCGCTCAAGGCCCAGAACCTCAACTTCCCAATCGGCACCATCTCCACGAAGGACCAGCGCTACCTAATCCGGCTCATCGGCCAGTACGACGACCTCGACGGCATCCGCAAGACCGCCATCGGCGCGCGGCCGGACGGGACTCCGGTGCTGGTCCGTGACGTCGCGCGGGTTAGCTGGGCGCCGGAGGAACGAGAAGCGTTCGTCCGGATGAACGGCGAAAAGGCCATATTCATCTGGATACAGCGCCGGCCCGACGCCAACACGATCCAGGTCTCCGATGCCCTAATCAAGGAAGCGGCGAAAATCGAACGCGACCTGCCCCCGGCGGTCGATTTCAGGGTCTTCTGGGACAGCGCCCAGCCGGTGCGCAACTCGGTCAACAGCATCGCGGTGAACCTCATCCTCGGCGGCGTCCTCGCGTCGATGGTGCTGTTTCTCTTCCTGCGCCGGTTCCGGGCGACGATGTTCGTCGCCTTCGCCATTCCGGTCTCGGTCTTCTTCGCGATCCTCGGCATGTTCCTGTCCGGGTTCACGCTCAATATCCTCTCGATGGCCGGGCTGGCCATTGCCGTCGGAATGGTGGTTGACAACGGCGTTGTCGTCTTCGAGAACATCTTCCGCCGGCGCGAGCTGGGTGAGGAACCGTTCCAGGCAGCGAGCGCAGGCACATCGACCGTCGCGATGGCCATCACTGCATCGACTCTAACCACCATCGCCGTCTTCCTGCCGCTGCTCCTGCTGCAAGGCATCATCCAGGTCTTCTTCAAAGAACTCGCATTCGCCATCATCTTCGCGCTCGTTGCATCGCTCGGTATTGCCCTCACCCTCATCCCGATGCTCGCCAGCCGCTTCCTCAAGATGAAGCCGGCCGGCACGAAGGAACGGGGCATCCGGGGCTGGTCAGAGCGGACCTTCAAGAACGTGGAGACAGGCTACTCCCGGCTCGTCGGCTGGGGCGTCGGCCACCGCAGGCTCGTCATCATCCTCACCGTTGTCGTCCTCGTCGTCAGCCTTGGTCTCATCCCCCGCATCGGCACCGAGTTCATGCCCCAGCAGTTCACCAACTTCACCGAGATGTACGCCGAGATGCCGATCGGCACCAGCCTCGAGAAAACCGACTCGGCTGTCGTCCTGATCGAACAGCACATAGTCGAGAAGTGGGGCAGCGAACTGAAGGCGATGATCGTCCAGGGTGGCGGCGGGACGAATGTCTTCTCGGCCATCTTCGGCGGTGCCCGTGCCAACAGCTCCGAGATCAACCTGGTGATGAAGGATGGATCGAAATACACGGTCGTCGACATCGAGAACGAAATCCGCGAGTTCGGCAACACCCTCCCCGGCATGCATGTCCGGGCCGGGCGGACCCGCGGTATGGGCGCCTTCATGGGTGGCGGCGCCGCGCTCCAGGTCGAGATAAGCGGCCACGACTTAGCGACAGCCGATTCGCTAACCGCCGAGGTAGTCGCCGCGGTCGAAACCCTGCCCGGCGTCGTGGACGTCGAGGCCAGCCGCAAGACCGGCGACCCGGAGATTCAACTCCGCATCGACCGCGAAAGGGCGGCGCTCCACGGACTGACACCTTACCAGGTGGGCAGCGCGCTCCGCACCCAACTGGCCGGCAACGTCGCCACGCAGTATCGGCTGGGCGGCAAGGAGTACGACGTCCTGCTCCGGCTGAAAGAAGACCAGCGCGCCGAGCTCTGCGACGTCCTCTGCACGTCAATCAACGGCCCGCTTGGCCCGGTGCTGCTCAAGAACCTTGTGACCGACCACCCGGGTACCAGCCCGCTCACCGTCGAGCACAAGAACACCGAGCGCATCGTCAAGGTCGAGGCAAACGTCGTCGGCCAGGCTGCCGGCCGGGTAGGCGCATTGGCACGCCGCGCGGTTGCCGGAATCACGCCGCCACCCGGGTTCACCATCCAGGTTGCCGGCTCCTTCGAGGACATGATGGAGTCATTCCGCGACCTCGGCTTCGCGATGCTCATCGCCATCGTGCTCGTCTTCATGGTGATGGCGTCGCAGTTCGAGAGCTTCCGCGACCCGTTCATCATCATCTTCACAATCCCGTTCGCCCTCATCGGCGTGCTCTGGTCGCTCTTCATCACCGGGACCACGCTCTCGCTTGTCTCGGGCGTCGGTGTGCTGGTGCTCGTCGGCATCGTCGTCAACAACGGCATCGTCTACGTCGACTTCGTGAACCAGCTCCGCCGCAACGAAGGAATGGCGCTGGAAGAAGCAGTCAAGGAGGCCGGCCGCATCCGGCTCCGGCCCATCCTGATGACCGCCTTCACGACCATCTTCGGCCTGCTGCCGCTGGCCCTGCAGATTGGGGAGGGCTCGGAGTTCTGGTCGCCGCTCGGCCGGGCGGTTATCGGCGGAATGGTCGTCTCGACGTTCCTGACATTGATTTTCATACCGGTCCTTTACACGTCCTTCGAGAAGGGCGCCGAGCGCCGGCGGCTGAGACGTGCTGCTTCAGCCGCCTCGGCCCGGCCGACCGACGTGACCGGTCAGTAACCTCCCCTACCTCCGACCTCAGCGGGGCGCGGTCATCCGCGCCCCGCTTCCTCTTTGTCGCCCCGTGTCCCAAGGACTCCACACGAAGCGTCGCGACCGAAGTCGCATTGCGCCTGGCACAGGAACGGAGCCTCCGGCCTCGACCTGCGCCTCGCGAATCGCCATCAGAATCTCCACGTAGGTCCTCCCGCAGGCCTCCTTGGCATTCCTCCTGCAGACCACGTTGAGAATCACGGTGAGCGTGCCATTCGGAATCACGTTCCGGGTGCCTCTGAAAACCATTGCGCGAGTCCGTTCGCGGACGCTCGCCCGAATCCCAGTGCAGACGGAGGAGGAAACCCGCATGAAGGTCGCTTGGAATGTCCATCTCCAGGTCACGGTCCGAACCACCCCCCGAACCGTTCCCGGAACGGTTCCCACCGTGGTTCGCGGAGGGCGGGTTCCGGCGGGCTCGACCGCGCATAACATCTATTCTTTCAGTTACTTAACTGACTTCAGGCACGCAAAGCAGCGCCCACTCTCACCCGAAGACAGCTCTATAGGGCTTCGCGCCCGGAAAACCGCCGGTCCGGGTGTCCGAACCTAACAGCCCGGTCAGTCTAACCTGAGGCGGCCGGCACCGGCAAGACCTCTAACACCGCCGCGCACACGAGTCGCCTCAGGTTCCTGGCCTGTTCCGCGCCTCCCTGCTCTCGGCCCAAGGGGCGGACTTGCGCCCGCCCCTTACCTTTATTCTGTATACTGCATTATGTCTTCTTGCCGCCTTAGCGCGTGACCACTGCCTTCTTCACCGACCGGAAGCCCGGCGTGTCGAGACGGTAGAAGTAGACGCCGTATGGCACCTGCCTGCAATCCCTAATCTTGGGGACATAATAAAGAATATCAGGTAGATTCGACCTGTCGGTGCTTCCAAGGTCCGCGTGGACCGGGCTTCTTTGGCTTGGTGGGTTCCGGGGGCATGATAAGAGATTGTCAGTACGAACCGTCCTGCTTGTGCTTTCGGGGGCCGTGCGGGCCGGGCTTGTGCGGTCTGAGGTCACGCCCGGTAGCTTGCTCCAGTCGGGCGATGAACTCGTCGTCCCCTAGTGGTCGGCCGGTTCGATTGTGCCGCCGTAGCGCTTTCAATTCTGCTGCATCCGACTCCTGATCCAGGTACTCATGCCAGTCCGCTACCCGCTCAAGCATCGGCTTGACCTTCACCAACCGGTCATCTTCTCCCTGCGTGTGGGCGGCAGCACTTGACCATGGGTACTCCCAGGCAGTCTGTACCATTTGCGCACGCACCGGGTTGAGCTCAACGTAGCGCACCGCAGCCAACAGGTACCGCTCATCCATCGGACAGGACGCAAACCGCCCCTGAAACAGATACCCGCGCCAACCCTGTCGGAAGTTGACCGCTCGGGTGTAGCGCCGATGCGCCTCACCAATGGCACGAGCCAGCCCGGATTCTGTCTCCGGCACCGCAATCAGGTGCACGTGGTTGGACATCAGGCAGTACGCCCAGATCGAAACACCCTCACGGTCACACCAGTCCCGCAGCAACCGCAGATATGTCCGATAGTCGTCCTCGCAGAAGAACACCGGCAGCCGACGCGTTCCTCGCTGTGTCACGTGATGTGGAACCGTCGGCACTACGACCCGCGCCCAGCGCGCCATGACCGCAGTCTACTCCATCAGCACAAGTAGTCAAGAATCTTTTATTGTGTCCCCATGAATAGCCGCCGCCGGCTACGCGCCCGGCCGGCGCCTGCGTTTTGCCTGCCGCCGGGCCGTGCCGTACTCATCGTACAGGCGGGTAACAACAGCTTTGGGCAGTTTGCCCTCAGCGTGTATCAGCTTCGTGATTACCGCCACGCCAAGATTCGGCTCGACCATCTCGGACAAGCCGGCAGCGGCAATGAGGTGCCGCAAAACGTCTTCGTGATTGCCGCGGGCTTCGGCGAGCCCCGCCGCGATGAGCCCTGCGGTCACGATCTTGGTCGGGTCGCGCGCGGCCTCGGCAGCGGCAAGACTCTCGTGGATGGCCGCGTCGGCCTGCGCGGCGTTGCCTTCGGTTCGGTGGATCAGTGCCATACCGGTCAGGGCGTCGCTCAGGATTCCGTCCAGCCGCTCTTCCCGGCTGATAGCCATGCACTCTTCGAGCTGCCGCTTCGCCTGGTCCACCCTGCCTTCGGCAACGCAGACCTGCGCACTGGTATTGAGGGAATTGGCAAGGCTCGGCCGGTCGTTTGAGTCGCGGCGCAGCTTGATGCACTCGTCGAGTGCCTGGCGCGCCGCAGCGATATCTCCCTGCGCGAAGCAGACGTCGCCCGTCGCCTGCAGACACTGACCGGTGACAATCGTCGAGTGCGCCTGCCGCGCCAGCTCGAGCGCCGCCCTGAAATCCTCCTCTGCGCGTGCGTACTGGCCCCGGCCGCGCCTGACCATGCCGAGCTGATAGCGCGACCTCGCGGCCGCCTCGGTCTGGCCGAGCTCGACCAGCATCGGCAGTGACCGCTTCAGGTAGCGCTCGGCCAGGTCGTAGTCCCGCCGCAGGAAGCTGATGACGCCGAGTTGATGGAGCACTGAAGCCTGTCCTTCGCGGATTCCCGAAGCCCGTGTGCGCCGGAGACTCTCGCGGTAGTGCTTGACGGCCGCGTCAAGATGCCCGGAGTGAAACTCAACCTGTCCCAGGATGTAGTAGCTGAGGGCTATCCCGCTCCTGTCCTTCAGCTCTTGCGACAGGGCGAGAGCACGGCGGGCGGTGTTCCTCGCACGCACGTACTTCTCCATGGCGATGAGCATCTGGGATTGGCGGGCGAGTGTCTGAATCGCGAGCGGCCCGTCGCCGGCCCGGAGCGCGACGTCGAGCGCCCGTTTCGCCTCCTTGAGCGCCGCGTTCGCGTTGCCCAGACCTGCCTCAAGGTCAGCAAGCATGAAGAGCCGCTCGGCTCGTTCTTCGTGACTGTGAATCGGCGCGTCCGTCATGGGCGGCGAGTGCTTGCTTCCCGCAGACCTGCCATCACGACTTCGTCCGGGCCTGGACCTTGGCCCATTCGTCCCGCAGGGTGACGCTTCGATTGAACACGAGCTTGCCCGGGGTGCTGTCCGCGTCCACGCAGAAGTACCCGAGCCGCTCGAACTGGAAACGTCCGCCGGCTTTCGCGCCTGCCAGGCTCGGCTCGAGCTTGCAGCCGACAAGCGTCTCCAGGGACTTCGGATTGAGGTTCGACTTCCAGTCCAAGCCCTCCGGCGCGTCATCCGGGTCGGGCTTCAGGAAAAGGTGGTCGTACAGTCTGACTTCGGCATCAACTGCATGGGCGGCCGAGACCCAGTGTATGGTTGACTTGACTTTCCTGCCGTCCGGCGCGTCACCGCCGCGTGTCGCCGGGTCATAGGTGCAACGCAGCTCGGTCACGGCACCGGTCTTTTCGTCCTTGACCACGCCGACGCACTTGATGAAGTAGGCCGCACGCAGCCGGACCTCGCGGCCCGGAGCCAGCCGGTAGTACTTGGGCGGCGGCGCTTCAAGGAAGTCGTCGCGCTCAATGTAGAGCTCGTGCGAGAACGGGACCTTGCGCGTGCCGGCCCACGCGTCCTCCGGGTTGTTGAGCGCCTCGAACTCCTCTGTCCGGTCGTTCGGGTAATTCTCGATCACGACCTTGAGCGGTCTGAGCACCGCCATCGCGCGCGGCGTGATTCGGTTCAGTTCTTCCCGCACGCAGTGCTCCAGCAATCCGTAATCGATTACCGTATCGGCTTTGGCCACGCCCACCCGCTTGAGGAACTCGCGGATTGCCTCGGGCGGGAACCCGCGTCGGCGCATGCCGGACAGGGTCGGCATCCGCGGGTCGTCCCAGTCGCGCACCACGCCCTGTTCGACCATCTCAAGCAGCCTCCGCTTGCTCATCACGGTGTAGGTCAGGTTGAGCCGCGCAAACTCAATCTGGCGTGACGGGTAGATCCCCAGTTCACGGATGTACCACTCGTACAGCGGCCGGTGACCTTCGAACTCCAGCGAGCAGAGCGAATGGGTAATGCCCTCGATCGA
>JAFGRF010000362.1 GCA_016935295.1 Caldifarciminota bacterium
AACGTGGCGATGGACAACCTGGCCTGCGGCGTGGACCCGAACAAGGCCGCCCTGTTCGTCCAGTCAATGGTCCCGCAGATTGCGGAGCTGACCATCATCTATTCAAACCTGGTCACGGTCCAGCAGCTTTCCCACAACCCGACCATCAAGACCGAGGCGCAGCAGTATCATTTCGAGGAGTCGATGCCGCTGGGGTTTCTCTCCTACCCGGTCAGCCAGGCAGCCGACATCACTTTCTGCCGCGCCCATCTCGTGCCGGTGGGCGAGGACCAGGCCCCGCACATCGAGCAGACCCGGAAGATCGTGCGGAAGTTCAACGCGATGTACGCCGAGGTCCTGGTCGAGCCCGAGGGTCTGCTCCAGCCCAAGCTCGTGGGCCTGGACGGAAGCACCAAGATGTCGAAGAGCCTGGGCAATGCCATTTTCCTTTCCGACCCGCCCGAGGAGGTGAAACGGAAGGTCTCGACCGCCGTGACCGACCCGGCGCGGATCCACCCGACCGACAAGGGCCACCCTGATGTCTGCGTGGTCTACGCGTACCACGGGGCATTCAATCCCGAAGGACGCTCCGAGATCGAGGAGCGCTGCAAGGCCGGCACCATCGGCTGTGTTCCCTGTAAGAAGCTGCTCGTGGACGTGCTCAACCGCTTCCTCGCGCCGATCCGCGAGCGTCGCGCGGTCTATGAGAAGGACCCGGCCCTGGTCTGGGACATCCTGAAGAAGGGCACGGCCCGCGCCTGCGACGAGGGCGCCGCCACCATGGCGCTCGTGCGCGAGGCGATGAAGATAGACTATTTCAAACCCTAGTCTGAGGAAGGCGGTCATCAGCCAGTTTAGAGCCGGAACCGGGGCTTCACCAGCCGACCGGTCTGTTCCGCGCGGTCCGACGTCCACCTGGGTACCAACCAACTACGGTCTGATTGTCGCTGCCGGGCAGGGGACCAGGTACGGCGGATACAAGCAGCTCGTTCCGCTTGCCGGCGAGCCGGTCCTGGTCCACAGTGTTCGGGCTTTCGAGCGTTGCCCGATGGTATCAGGCATCGTCGTGGTCGGTCCGCCGCGGCGCATGGCCCTGGTCCGGCGGCTGCTCAGCAGCCGCGGTACCCGCAAGCTGCTTGGCATCGTGCGCGGCGGTGAGACGCGCGCCGAGTCGGTCCGGGCCGGACTTGCCCTGCTGCCTTCCCATGGGTTCGTGGCGATTCATGACGCTGCCCGGCCGATAATCCACCCCGGCATGCTCTCAAAGGGACTCCGTGCCTGCCGCAGCCGGGGCGCTGCCACCTACGGCCACCCGGTGACCGATACGTTGAAACGGACAGACGGCAAGGATGTCGTCGCGACTGTCGACCGCTCCCTGCTCATTGCCGTCCAGACCCCGCAGTTCTTCAGTATCGAACTCCTCCGCCGCGCTCACGAGGCAGCCAGCAAGACCCATTCCGAGGCGACCGACGATTGCGAGCTGGTCGAACGGCTGGGAGTGCGGCCGATCTGGCTGCCGGGACCGAGAACAAACATGAAACTGACTACTCGCGATGACCTGGTTCTGATACGGGCCCTGGTATGAAGCGGCAGCGCATCGCCCTGTTCGGCTCCACCGGCTCAATCGGGCGCTCGGTCCTGGACGTCGTCCGGCACCTGCCGGACCGGTTCGAGGTGACCGTGCTCGCCGCCAACCGCTCGGTCCGAACCATCTGCGCGCAGGCGCGGGAATTCAAGCCGGCCCAGGCGGTGCTGAGCGACCTTGACGCGTGCAAGAAGGCCAGGCGCCTGCTCGGGGCCGAGACCGAAGTCCTCTGGGGGCCGGCCGCCTTGATTGACGCTGCCGCTGCCCGCTCGACCGACACCGTGGTCATGGCGATGTCCGGTACTGCCGGCGTGCTCGCCACTGTCGCCGCACTCGAGTTGGGCAAGAAGGTCGCGCTCGCGACCAAGGAGATTCTCGTCGGCTACGGCGAACCGGTCATGCGCATCGCGCGCATGCACGGCGGCACAATCATGCCCATCGACTCCGAGCTGTCAGCGGTCCACCAGTGCTTGACGAGAAAAGCACCAAGGACAAAGGACAAAAGACAAAAGACGGAAATGGACACGTCGACGGTGAAGCGGGTTATCCTGACCGCCTCGGGCGGGCCGTTCTGGCGCAGGGGCCTGCCTTCCCGCGCTCGCCTGTCCGACGTGCTCAAGCACCCGACCTGGTCCATGGGACGCAAGATAACGGTCGACTCGGCCACCCTGATGAACAAGGGACTCGAAGTCATCGAAACCTGCCGTCTGTTCGGCCTCAGGCCCGGGCAGGTTGTGCCTGTCATCCACCCGCAGTCGGTCGTTCACTCGCTGGTCGAGTTCAACGACGGCTCGGTGATCGCCCAACTCTCCCTGCCGGACATGCGGCTGCCGATTCAGTACGCGTTGACCTGGCCGGACCGGACGCCCTCGTTGGCTCGCACTCTCGACCTTGCCGGGACCGGCAGCCTCGATTTCCACGCAGTCCATGCCAACCGCTTTCCTTGTCTCAGACTCGCGTACGATGCCTTGCAGGCGGGACCGGCAGCAACCTGTGCTCTCAACTCGGCCAACCAGATCGCGGTTGACGCCTTCATTGCGGGCAGAATCGCGTTCGGCGACATTCCCCGGGTCATAGAACGCGTGCTGGGAGGCCTCGATACCGTTGCCCGGTCGGCCAGACCCGGCATCAGCCGCCTGCTCCGCCTGGAAACCTGGGCAGCCGAGCAGGCTGCAGGCGAGGTGGCGTCATACGGAAGCCGCAGGCCGCGTCGAAAGGAATGACATGTTCTCGTCAATAATCTGGGTGATTGTTTTCATCGGAATCCTGATCATCTTCCACGAGTTCGGCCACCTAGTCGCCGCCAAACTCTCGCACATACCGGTCGAGGTCTTTTCGGTCGGGTTCGGACCGGTCATCCTCAAGAAGAAGCTCGGTGAAACCGAATACCGCGTGTCGGTCATCCCGCTGGGCGGGTTCATCAAGATGGTCGGCGAGGAAGAGAAGGCCGGGCCCAGACCGGACAGTCCGGCTCCGGCACCGACCGGCGGGTACATGGACAAGCCGCTCGGCGTCAAAGTCGCGGTGATTGCGGCAGGACCGGTATCGAATCTGGTCCTCGGCTTTCTGATACTGCTCGTAGTCTTCGCGGGTTTCGGCCAGCAGTATTCCGCGCCGGTGATATCCCTGGACGAGAACTCCGCAGCATTCGTCGCCGGGCTTCGGCCCGGTGACACCGTAGTTGCCGTCAACGGGGAAACTGTACCGTCCTTCGACGCCTTTGACGCCAGAATCGCGAGGGACGCAGGCAGGCAGGTCACAATCTCGGTACGGCGCGACGGCAGACGGCTCGACATGCCGATGTCCGTACCCATCGGCTACATTGACTCGCTGATCCCGGCGATCGTCGGTGAAGTCATGCCCGGCGGGCCCGCATCGGCTGCCGCCATTACCAAGGGCGACACTCTGACCGCGGTGGCCGGTACCCCGGTCAGAAGCTGGCCGCACTTCACCGAGCTTGTCCGCAGGCAAACGTCCGGCCCGTACACACTGTCGTGGCGCCGCGACGGCGTCGTCTACACCGACACGCTGCGCGATTCCATCACCACCGACCCCGGGACCGGGACAAAGATCAATCTCGCCGGCATCTCGGTCAGCACCGACTGGTACATCTCGCCGTACATCGCTGCGGTCGTGGGCAGTGTCCGCAAGGACGGCCCGGCCAGCAGGATCGGACTGCGGCCCGGTGACTCAATCGTCGAGTTCGCGGACGTTCCCATAGGGGAATGGGCCGACTTCGCCGACGCGGTCTACTCCCGGGGCGGCGAAACCGTACCCATTGTCTGGCAACGCGCCGGTCAGATGATACGCAGGCAGGTCACCGTGGGAACAGACGAAGAACAGATACTGGGACAGCGCGGCGGCGGCATCGGCATATCCGCACGGGTTCCGCGCCGCAAGCTGAATCTGCCCAATGCGATTGTCGAGGCCGCTGTCAAGACCGGAACCGTCACTGCCCAGACCTACGTCGTCCTCTACAAATCAATCACGGTGAAGCACTTCGCGCGAAGAGCCCTCGGCGGGCCGATCATGGTGGCGCGGATTGCCTATGAGGGAGCGAGCTGGGGCTGGGACTACTTCCTGCTCCTGTTCGCGATACTCTCCATCAACCTCTTCGTGGTCAACCTGCTTCCGGTGCCGGTGCTGGACGGCGGCCGCATCGTCCTTGACTGCATCGCCGGCATCCGCAGGCGCAATCTGACCGAGAGAGAGCTGAACTGGGCCGCCGGAATCGGCTGGGCAATGGTCGGTGCGCTTGTCCTGTTCACGATCTTCAACGACATACTGAAACTGATCCGGAAGTGAACATCCTGGCCGTCGCGCTGGTCGACGGTTCCCAGCGCTTCGTCAAGGGCTACCCACCGAAGGGAGCCCGTCTCTTCCTGCAGCCCAATGTCGAAGTCATGCGCGTGGCCGCCCTGCTCGAGCCCGACGACAACCTCCAGTATCTTGATGAACGGGTCGCATCGATCCTAGGTTGCGGGGGTTGCGGCCGTCGCCAGTCTCTTTGCCTGGTTCATGTCGGGCTGGACGCGGGAGACAGCGCCCGGGAGCTGGCACACAACTGGTCGGGCAGCGGATGTACCCCAGTGTTCTTCGGCCCCCAGGTTACTTCGTGGCACGAAGCTGCGCCCGACTGGTGCCGGCCCCGCGTGGTCGGTGATGTCACCGAAGTCTGGCCTCAGCTGCGCGGGGACGCGGAGGCCGGGCACCTGCAGCCGCTCTACCACGCGTCCGGACGCCCCGGCTATGTCACGCCGCGGCAAGTCAAAGTCAGCATCGAAATGGATTCATCCCGCCAGACCATGCAGTTCGCACGCGGGTGCTTCTGCCCTGAACCGGTCAGACATCTCTGTCCCGAATACCTGTACTATGGAACGAACACGTTCCTGCGCACGCCGGACGAGATCATCGGGGAAGTCATCTCCCTGCCGCGCAAACGCATTCACCTGCTGGACGACGACGTCGCCGCTCTGCCCGACTACTACTATGAGCTCTTCCGCCGGTTGCGCAACTACCATCGACAGTGGGTCGTCAATGCCTCCAGCCGTCTGTTTGACCACCCACGGCTGATTCGACTTCTGGCCAAGGCCGGCACCAAGATCATCTACCTCAACGAGTCGTTCCTGCTCGGCCAGCTCCATCGCGCCACGGGCAGTCCCGAACTGGTACGCCGGCTGTATCGACGGGTGAAATCCCTCCAGGCCAGCAAGATGCTCGTGGGCGCGCGCCTTGTACTCCCGTGCAAACCGAGCATCCCGACCGACTACGAAAGAATCGCGTCTGTACTCAAGCAGCTTGACCTGGACTTCATCGAACCGCGTTTCCTGAATCCGGACGGCTCGTTGGCCCGCGTTGTCTACCGGCCGATGCTGGCGGCAACCGAACCGGCCTGGCTCAAGAACCGGTTCTACTCGATGGAGACAATCACCGACCGCATAGTCCGGCGGCCGCGTCGCGTGGGGTTCTTCACGACCGCGGCATACCTGGTGCCCTACAGCACCGCCTACCGCCAGAGCTTCCTCGAAGGACTCGCCTGGCCCTAGCCGATTTCAGATTGTCAGTTGGAATCCGACGACTACCCCGACGTCCCGCGTTCGAGGATCGCCCCCCGGCCGACGCTACGGCACGGGCTGAACCTTGACGACCTCGGGTACGGCTGCCTTGAGCCGTTGTTCCACGCCTACCGCCAGCGTCATTGCTGAAAACGGACATCCGGAACAGGCACCGGTCAGCCTGAGCTGAACAACGCCGTCATCACCAACGCCTACAAGCTCGACGTCGCCGCCGTCGGCCTGCAGGGTCGGTCTGATATCCTTGTCCAGAGTCTCGCGGATCTTGGCCTTGGTCTCGTCGGTCATGCTAGCCTCTCGCTTTCGGTTCTCTGCTGGAACACGGGGAATGGGCGGCCTCAGGAATCCGTCTTGCCGCGCTTCTTCTCGGGAGTCTCCGCCGCTGCGGCCGGCACCGGCTTGGCGGCCCTGGAGTCCTGCACCCGCACACGCCAGTCAGCGAAATCCTCTTCCTTGTAGGCCTTCACCGAGAGGATCCGGCCAGCGCAGTCGATCTTCACCGGCTTGCCGGCCGGCGCATCAGAATAACGGGCGGCAATCCTGGCCGCGATCTCGGTATCCTTCTTCGTCTTCTTCTCAGACCGCAGTATCGCCACCGGTCCCATGACTTCGGCCGGCTTGCACACACAGTCGTCGGCGCGTGCCAGTTCCTCCAGCCGCTTGTTCTCGGCCTCGTTCCGGCCAACGACGACCTTGGCCCCGCTGTCCAGGCGGAAGTGCCGGCCGTGCTTCAGCAGGTCGATCTCGGGTAGCGACAGGTCGTCCTGCTGGACGGCGTCACGCACGCGGGCCGCGAAATTCTTGTCCAGGAGCATGCACCCGGTACCGGGAATCGGATAGTCGAATATCCCGAATTCGTGGGCCAGCCTTATCTGCCGACGCCGGCTCCGTCCCTTAAGGTCCAGCAGCCGCTCACGGCGCACGAGACCGGTCAGCTCCGGTATCGACGGCTCCAGCAGCTTGGCCGAAAGCGGCCGCAGCAGCCTGCCCTCAAGTCCCGCTGCCTTCTCGATCTGCTTGAGCGAGCGCTTGTTCTGGCAGACGGCCCGCTGGCCCACGACCTCGCCGGTGAAGACGAAGTCGGCTTTGATTTCTTTCGCGAGTTCCTTGGCCTTTGCCAGCATCAGGACGACGCAGTCAATGCAC
>JAFGRF010000363.1 GCA_016935295.1 Caldifarciminota bacterium
CTTGTCGTCCTTGAGCCGGTCGCCGCCCCAGTCCGAGTCGTTGAACGGCGGGTTGGCCATCACGAAGTCGGCCCGCAGGTCTTTGTGGACGTCGTTGTGGAACGAGCCTTCGTTGTTCCACGCGATGTTGCCTTCGATGCCGCGGATGGCGAGGTTCATCACGCAGAGTCGGTACGTGGTCTGGTTTCGTTCCTGCCCGTACACCGAGATGTCGCCGATGCTGCCGCCGTGTTCCTGCACGAACCGCTCACTCTGCACGAACATCCCGCCCGAGCCGCAGCATGGGTCATACACGCGGCCCTTATATGGTTCGAGCATCGCGACCAGCAGGCGAACGACGCAGCGGGGCGTGTAGAACTGGCCGCCCTTCTTGCCTTCGGCGGAGGCGAACTGGGTGAGGAAGTACTCGTAGGCGCGGCCGAGCAGGTCTTTGGACGCATACGCGCTCTCAGGCTGCGCGCCCTCACCCAGCGCGGCGCGCCCCTCACCCTCGCTCCCTCTCCCAGTGGGAGAGGGAAGGGGTGAGGGGCGGAAGTTGACGTTGGCGAACAGGTCAATCAGCCCGCCGAGCGTGGTCTTGTCTATCTGCTCGCGGGCGTAGTTCTTGGGCAGCACGCCTTTGAGCTTGGGGTTATCGCGCTCGAGCGCGGTCATGGCGTTGTCGATGAGCAGGCCGATCTTCGGGTCTTTGGCGCGGCTCTGCAGGTAGGACCAGCGCGCCTCGGGCGGCACGAAGTAGATCTGCGCCATAGTGTAGGAGTCGCGATCCTCAAGCGTTTCCTTGCGCTGGGCCGCATCTTTGGCATACCAGTCGCTCTTGGGGTCGGCGGTCTCGCGCTCCAGTTCGGAGTGGCGCTCGACGAACACATCGGAGATGTACTTGAGGAATATCAGGCCGAGCGCGACGTGCTTGTACTCGGCCGCGTCCATCACGCCACGGAGCTTGTCCGCAGCCAGCCATAGTTGGGCTTCGAAGCCGACCGTCGCGCCGTTGCTGCCAGCAGACTTCTTCTGTTTCGGCATATCAATCCTCAGTGATGATTAGGAACCCCAAAGTGACGTGGTAAGGTTAGACCGGGATGGCCTTGTGTCAATATCGAGCGTAAGACTGGCCAGAGATTGCCCCGAGCATCCGGCTCGCGGCCGAGCGCAGGCAACCACCGCAGCGCTGCTGCAAGGGCGGCGGTTTCACAGAGTTGTAGGCTGGCACCGGCGCGGGGGTGGAGTCAGGGTCAGGGAATCGAGGGCTCGAGTCGTCGGCCGAAGCCGCGGTTCGCAGGCTACCAGAAGCCGGATGATGCGGCTGGGGCTTCTGGTTCTTCGACGTACCAGCCGTCCGGGAGTCGGGCGTATTTGCGCGGGAAGCGGACTTCACGGCTGAGCTTGACGCGAAAAGCAATCCGTTCCATGCCGGGTTCGTGCGAGATCTCTTTCACCTTGCCGGACCAGGCCTTGAGCGGCCGCCGTGAGCCTTTGGAGAACAGCAGGAATGTGGCGGTCGTGCCGTCTTTGAAGAGCTGCGTCGCCATCGGTGGCACGAGCATGCTGGTGGTGTACACAGCCAGGCCTCCGGGCAGCTTGTCCCAGTGGTCATGCCAGTCGGTCGCCATGATGTACCGCACGGACTTCATTATGCAGCCGAATGCAGCCTGCTGTCAAGCCGCGGGCCGCAGCCGTTGCCCGGCGAGTTCAGATGCCGAAGAGAGTCTGCGCGATGGCGCGCAGGATGTCGGCGTCGAGGGCTTTGGCTTCGTAGAGGTCGATGAGGTCGGATGCGGCCAGTTGGAGAGTCTCGCCGCCGTGCTTGCGGGTCAGCTGGCCGAGCTTCTGGGCAAAGGCGTTGTAGCGGATGAATTCCTGACCGGGAACCCTGCGGTCTTTGAGCAGGACGGCGAGTTTCTGGCTAATGTCCCGGTTTTGGGCGATGCCCTCGGCATGGCGGGCAGACTGTTCCTCGGTTGTCGCCGCCGGCCTGCGCGAGGTGCGGCCTTTGGCGAGCGCTTCGGCGTAGGTCCGCTTGCGCTTGCGCCTGAGCTTGGGACCGGGCTTCTTTGCCGGCGCGAGCGGCTCTGTTTTGGGCATCTGGTGGCCGGTGGCGTGGAACTTTTTGTGACAGTCGAGGAGAAGCTGCTCTAGCAGTTCCGGTTCCAGGCCGAGGTTGGTCCACTTGCGCACGCATATCTCCAGCGCTCGGGCCAGCGGTTCTCCGGTCTCGGTGCGGAAGGCCTTCAGCATCTCCGCTACGTAGCGCCGGTAGATGTTGACCTCGTGCACGGGTACGCAGAATCGGCTGATGCGCCAGTCCACCTGTTCTCTGACCATCGGCCAGACCCGGGCCGCGCTGCGGCCGTAGACTGACAGCGGGAACTGGGTCCGGCAAATGAAGGCCAGAACGTCGCGGGCTTCGGCCGTCAGTGCTATCGGGCGCATGTCGGAAGGGCAGAAAAGAACCGGAGAGTTAGTGCGAAGGTATCATCAGGCATAACTACCATATTATGGCAGGTTTGGGCCCGGTCGCAAGCGCGGGAATTCGCATATAGGGGTCGCCTCCCGGGCTGCATCGCAGTGAGCATTGCAGCATCAATTCAAAGGAGCAATGACCGGTGCAACGAGACGTGCAATGAATGGAGCATTGAAGGGTCGATTGCGATGAGCAATGCTTCGAGCATTTTGCTGAGCGATGCGAGGTCCGATGATTTGAGCAATCGAGAATCCAGTTTGAGGTCGAGTTGAGGGTCCAGTTGAGAATGCAGTCGAAGGAGCAATGCAGTACGCAATGGACGATGCGATGAGAGTTCCGATGCGGGGAGCGATGGAACGTGCATTGCGGTGAGCATTCAGCGGGAAGATTCCGGGGGCGTTTCGCAGTGCAGCGAGGAATTGAGGTCGAGGTTGAGGTCCAGGTTGAGAATTGGTGGGAGAAACGATGGAGGCTGCGATGACAGCTACGACGCGAGGTCCAGCGACGTAGAGCATGCCGGGCGCACAAAGCGGCGGAGAGGCGGCAGGTCCGAAAAAGCGAGGTGCCGATATGGCACCTTGATCTGCGACTTCCGGCGCCGGTCTGGACGCCGGCACCGGCGTTATTTCTTGCGTCCCTTTTCGGCGCGCGCCTTCGCTTCCGCTTCGAGTCTGGCGCGCCGCTCGGCCAGCTTCCGCTCCTCTTCTTCGACCCGCTTGGCCTCCGCCTCCAGACGGGCCTTGGCCTCGGCCTGTTCCTGCGCCCGTTTCCGTTCCGCCTCGGTCCGGGCTTTGGCCTGGGCCTCGAGCTGGGCACGGTACTCAAGGAGCTTGCGCTTCTCTTCGGTGCGGGCTTTGGCTTCGGCTTCTTCTTTGGCGCGCAGTTCGGCCAGTTTCCGTTCCGCCTCGGCGCGGGCCCTGGCTTCGGCTTCCTCGCGGGCGCGGATTTCGGCGAGCCGGCGTTCCGCTTCCTCGAGCTTTCGGCGCTCTTCTGCGGCGCGCGCCTTGACCTCCGCCTCTTCTTTGGCGCGCATCTCGGAGAGCCGGCGTTCTTCTTCTTCGAGTTTCCGCTGTTCCTCTTCAACGCGGGCCCTGGCCTCGGCTTCCTCCCGGGCACGCTGCTCAGCCAGCTTGCGGTCAGCCTCGGCGCGTGTCTTCGCTTCCGCCGCCAGCCGGGCGCGTTTCTCGGCCAACGCACGCGCCTCATCATCGATCCGCTTGCGCTCGGCTTCGACCTGTGCCCTGGCCTCGGCTTCTTCTCTGGCGCGCTGTTCTTCCTCGCGCTTCCGGCGTTCTTCTTCTTGTCGCTTGCGCTCGGCTTCGGCGTAGGCCTTGACCTCGGCCTCCAGTTGCGCCCGCCGTTCGGAGAGTTTCCGCTCTTCCTGCTTCCGTTCGGGTTCGGCGGCGGCATAGGCCTTCATCCCGGCTTCCAGTTGCGCCCGCCTTTCCGCAATCCTGCGTGCATCGTCCTTGAGCTTGCGGTCTTCTGCCTCGAGCTTCTTGCGCTCCGAGTCGAGACGGGCCGTGGCCCTGGCGTCTTCTTTGGCACGGGCCTGAGCGAGTCTCCTCTCCTGTTCTTCGAGCCGCTTGATCTCCGCATCAGCCCGGGCCATCGCCTCGGCTTCTTCTCGCGCGCGCTGCTCGGCCTGCCGTTGTGCCTCTTCCTCTTTCCGTTTGCGCTCCGCTTCGGCCCGGGCCCTGGCTTCGGCTTCCGCTCGCGCACGCTGCTCGGCCGCCCTCCGTTCCTCTTCCTTCCGCCTGTGCTCGGCTTCGACCTTCGCCCTGGCCTCGGCTTCTTCTTTGGCGCGCTGGGCCGCGATCCTCTGCTCTTCAGCCATCCGCTTGTGCTCGGCTTCAGCGCGCAGCTTGGCTGCGGCTTCTTCTTTGGCGCGCTGGGCCGCAGTCAGGCGGTCTTCCTCCGCTTTCTTCGCGCGCTCCGCCTCGGTCCGGGCCTTTCCATCGGCCTCCTCTTTGGCACGCTGCGCGGCGAGCCGGCGTTCTTCTTCCGCGCGCTTCGTTCGTTCGGCGTCGGCGCGGGCTTTCGCCTGGACTTCCTCCTGGACGCGGTTCGCGGCGCGTTTGCGTTCCTCCGCCAGCCGAATCTCAGCTTCGGTCTCTTCCCGGGTGCGCCGCGCCGGCTCGCGCCCGGCCTTCGGCGACGTCGGGACAAGAGACAGCAGCTGCTTCGCCAGCAGGTCGGCATCGGGCTTCGGCATCCCGGCTTCGATACAACCGGCCGTGAAACGCTCGGCGCCCATCTGCATCGCCAGCGGCTTCACGTCCCTGGTGGCCTGTTCGACACCTGCCCGCGAACCCGTGGCCGTGAACAGGAGCAGGGCCTGTACGAAGTTCTTCAGCGCCCGGTCCGGCTTGCCGCCGGCCCGGTGAAGCTGCCCGAGGTTGTTGAGGCTTGTTGCCTGCAACTGCGGGTCCGCGAGCGCGCGCGCTGTCGCCAGCGCTTCTTCGAACGACCGCAGGGCCTTGTCGGGATGGCGCGTTGCCGCATAGAGCTGCCCGACGCCGTTCAGCGCTGTCGCCAGGCCCGGCTTGTTCCCCATCCGACGCTGCAACGCAAGCGCCTGCTCGATGGGTATCCTGGCCTTGCCGGCGTCGAGCCGGGCCAGGTGCACCAGCCCGATGTTGCAGAGATTGTCTGCCTGTGCCTGGAGATCCCCGAGCTCGCGCGACGTCGTCAACGCTTCTTCCAGGGACTTCAGCGCCTTGTCGTGCTTGCCCGCATCACGGTACGCCGCACCGACGCGGCCGAGAGCTTTCGCTACGCCCGGCAGATAGTCAATCTCGCGGCCCACCGTCACTGCGTGCTCGTATTGCCCGACGGCCCGGTTGGTCTCACCCCGGGCGTGATAGGCCAGCCCGACATCGCAAAGCGCATCGACCTCGCCCGACCAGTGCTTTGCTGCGCGATACGTGGTAAGGGCCTGTTCGAACTGCTTGAGGGCTTTGTCGACATCACCCCTGGTAAGGTATACGGATCCGATGCCGCAGCGGCTGTCGGCCTGCAGGCGTGGATTTGAGGCCTCGTCCGCCATAGCCAGGGCCTGTTTGTGGTACTCGAGGGCTTTGTCCGGCTCCCCCAGGGCCTGGCAGGCCGCACCGAGGTTGTTGAGTGCGATCGCCCGCCCCTCTTTGTCTCCGCACTGGTCCGCCAGCCGGGCCGA
>JAFGRF010000364.1 GCA_016935295.1 Caldifarciminota bacterium
ATTCGAGCTTGATTCGTCATTCGTCCTTCGGACCTCGGACTTGCGCGTCCGACGCGCGCTGTGTACTCCGTGGCCAAAAACCTGAGTCGGCCATGCTCGTCAATGCTTGACAGGCGAATGCGCAGGACTACACTGAACCATCGGGAGACAAGGTGGCGCGTGTGGCCAGCGTAGCGCGATGCACTCCGCCGAGTGCACATGCGGCCGAACCGCGTCTACCGAGGAGGAAAGAGATGTGGCTGCCGCGGCAATCCGGCAGCCGGAAGGAGCAAAAGATGGCAAAGGCAAGAGCGAGGAGCCTGCCCAAGAAGTACGAGCCGGAGGCCGCGGACGCGCTTTGGAAGTGCACCAACTGCGACAGCACCGCGACCCGGGCCGTCTATCAGCACAGCCACAAGAAGGATGCACAATCCGCTGAGAGAAACCGCGAGGCCATGTTCACTTGGGAGGTCCCCGCCTACGTCGACAAGGACGGGGCACTGCTCAAATGGAGATGCCCGATTCACGGCTGCAACGAAGCGGTTGCGGCGAAGCTAGTCAAGTGCGGTGAGTGCGGGCGTACCGTCTACGTAGGCCCGCGACCCTAGGGGGGTATATGCTGCCGGAAACCACTGGATGCTGGGTGAAATGCACCAACTGCCAAAGCTACAACACGCTGACTCACTATGAACACGTCGCGGGTGGCATCACCCACCCCGTCGACATACCAAACAACCTTCCTCCGCCCCCCGAACCGAAACCGGTTAGCGTGCCCGTGGATGTGGAGTGCCCGGTCGAAGGGAATCCTGAAATCCGGGCCCCACGCGTCCACTATCTTTGCTCGGACTGTGGGCAGATCTTCTTCTAGAACCCCTCTTGTCGGGCGGAGTCTGACTGCCTGACGGCAAGGAATCGCAAGGGGGATGCCTCAGGCATCCCCCTCTCCATGTAGCGGACGCGGAGGTGCAACAATGACAATCGGACCGCTGACATCGAAGGTGTCAGCAATGGGTACCAAGCGAAAGGAAAATGGCAATGAGTGGAACAAACGCGTGTGGCATGGGATACCTGCGTGACTTGGGCGACTTTCGGGATTACAGTCCCGAGTCGGATGAGGTATCCGAGATACTGAAGAAGTCGCGACCACTGGGAGGATCCTCCTCGACAGAGCTGCCGACGGCAGTAGACCTGCGGCAATGGTGCTCGTCGATAGAGAACCAGGAAAGCCTTGGTTCCTGCACGGCGAATGCCGGAGTCGGCCTGCTCGAGTACTTCCAGCGCCGTGCCTTCGGCAAGCATCTCGACGCGTCCCGCCTGTTCCTGTACAAGGCGACAAGAAACCTGCTCGGGTGGACCGGAGACACAGGGGCCTACCTGAGGACGACCATGAAGGCGATGGTGCTGTTCGGAGCCCCGCCCGAGGACTACTGGAAGTACGAGACCTCCAAGTTCGACGTCGAGCCGCCGGCCTTCCTCTACTCCTTCGCCCAGAACTACCAGTCGATGAAGTACTTTCGGCTCGACCCGGCCGGGACTGCGCCGGACAAAGTCCTCACTAACATCAAGACCTTTCTCGCCGCCAAGCTCCCGTCGATGTTCGGCTTCTCAGTCTACTCGTCTATCCCGAGCCCCGGCGACGGCCGAGTCGACATACCGTATCCCGGACAAGGTGAGGGCCTTCGCGGCGGACATGCCGTGGTTGCTGTCGGATACGACGACAATCGGCAGATAGGTGTCTGCAAAGGTGCTCTGCTGATTCGGAACTCGTGGGGAGAAACGTGGGGAGACCAGGGCTACGGCTGGCTGCCGTACGCCTACGTCGAGAAAGGCCTGGCCAATGACTTCTGGTCGCTGGTGCGGGCGGAGTTCGTCAACACGGACCTGTTCAACTAGGTACGCGAAGGCGGGGCGGTTCGACAGGCAGGGCCATGGGACGTCGGCTGACAACTCCCGGGTCGTCCTGCAGTCGCCCCTTCGCTGAGCCGGAATAGACCGGAAGGAGATACAGCATGCCTCTCTACTATCGGCTGGACAAGGCCACGCCGGAGGGCAAGCGGACCGCTGCCGGCCTGCTCCGCCTGCGTGAGCAGATGAAGGAAATCCCGCCCAAGGACATATCCGGCACGCTGCTGCTGGCAACGTGGAACATCCGCGAGTTCGACTCGGCCAAGTACGGCCCGAGGCTCGATGAAGCCTGCCACTACCTGGCCGAGGTCATATCGCACTTCGACCTGGTCGCAATCCAGGAGGTGCGGGACGACTTGAAGCCCCTGCAGAAGCTCCGCAGCCTGCTGGGCAGTTGGTGGGGATACCTCGTGACCGACGTGACCGCAGGCGTGGCAGGCAACCAAGAGCGGCTCGCCTACGTCTTCGACGGAAGAAAAGTGCGGCTTTCGGGCGTGGCCGGCGAGGTTGTAATTCCGCCCATCAAGCAGGGAAACAAGGAAGTCGCGCCCTCGAATCAGCTCGCCCGCACGCCCTATCTCTGCGGGTTCAAGGCCGGCTGGTCCCGGTTTAACCTCTGCACAGTGCATATCGTGTACGGCAAGAGCAAGGCAGATGACCCGGAACGGGTGAAGGAAATCCGCGCGCTCTGCCAGTTCCTCGCGTCCCGGGCAAAGAAGGACGCGGGCCGCGAGGAGAACCTGATCATCCTCGGCGACTTCAACATCTTCTCGCGCAAGGACGCAACTATGGGACAGATAACCGAAGCCGGCTTCCAGGTTCCCAAAGAGCTGCAGGAACTGAAGGGGTCGAACGTCGGACGCAACAAGCACTACGACCAGATTGCCTTCATGGTCAACGAGAAGATGCTCGGCTTCACCGGCCG
The DNA here is from genome assembly GCA_016935295.1 of Caldifarciminota bacterium. GTDB lineage: Bacteria > Hydrothermota > Tepidihabitantia > Tepidihabitantales > Tepidihabitantaceae > UBA2258. The sequence continues at coordinate 2,810 of JAFGRF010000364.1, forward strand.
GGCAGGCGTGCTCGACTTCTACGAGTCGGTCTTCAGGTCATCCGAGGAGGCAGACTACCTGGAGATTGCCCGCCGGAATCAGCTACAGGCCAAGCCCGACAAGCAACTGCCGGAAGGAAAGTGGCCGGGCAAGGGCTATCTCGACTGGCGTACCTACCAGATGTCGGACCATCTGCCGATGTGGGTGCAGTTGAAGATAGACTTCTGCGACGAGTACCTCGAACGCCGGGCCGGAGTCTAGGCGCGGACGAGGTCCGCGAGTTCCCAGGCACCAATCCGCAGGTGGCGGCCAGGGCGGGCATCTGGCTGCGTCGTAGCTCAACCCCAAGCGCGGTTGTGGCAGATGGGTTGACCGCGAAGCGGCAGCAGATAGAATGAGGCATGAGTGTCAGCATAAGAAGACTGCTGGCGAAGTTGAAGGACGAACTCACCAGCCTGTACGGCCCCCGCCTGCGGGGAGTCTTCCTGTTCGGCTCCTACGCCCGGGGAGATGCGCTGCCGGGCTCGGACTGCGACGTCCTCATTGTCCTGGACCGAGTGCCCGACTACGGGAAGGAGATCGACCGGACCAGTCTCCTCGTGTCGCGCCTGTCACTCGAATACCGCATCAGCATCAGCCGGGTGTTCGTCCAAGCGTCGGATTGGCAGCGACGCCGGACTTCTTTTCTTGAGAACGTTCGGGAGGAAGCCGTACCGGCGTGAAGGCCGAAACCGCGCGCCTGCTGGACAAGGCCCAACACGCGATTCGGGCGGCGGAGATACTGCTCGACGCAGATGAACGGGACTTCGCAGCCGGCCGGGCGTACTATGCAATGTTCTACGTAGCCGAGGCACTGCTGGTCGAACGAGGCAAACGGTTCCGCAAGCACTCGGCTGTTCACGCCGCATATGGCGACCAGTTCGGCAAGTCCGGAATCCTCGAACCGAAGTACCACCGCTGGCTGTTGGACGCCTTCGACCGGAGAATCGTGAGTGACTATGACACGACAGGCGAGATCTCGCCTCATGAGGTACGCGAGATGATCAACCGGGCGAAGGAGTTCCTGGCACAGGCGGCCGGCTTCCTGGGACGCAGGCGCCGGCCCGCTACTAGGTCTGACCGCTGAGGGGCGACGAGCGGCAGTTGGCGGCGGCTACTGCCTGGGTATCACGCAGATGAAGCGGAAGGGAGCGTCGCCCGTGTTTTCGAACCCGTGCTCCTCGCCCGCAGGGACGTAAACGAAGTTGCCGTAGGCGACCGGCTTCGTTTCGGCCGGGCCTAGCACGTTCCCCTTGCCCTCGATGATGAATACTTCGTGCTCGTAGTCATGCCGGTGAAGCGGTATCTTTTCCCCTCTCGTCTTGATCTCGATGACCCGCATGGCGAAGTGGGGCGCGCCTTCTTTGTCGGCAATCAGCCAGCGGATTGTCGCCTGCATCCCGGCCATGGTGGGCGGGTCTTCCTTGACTTCAGTGAAATGCCCTGTAATCATGCTCTATTCTAACATGGGCCATACCTACCGCCAAGACCGACCTCGGACTCGAACCAGAGGTCTACCACAAAGGCACAAAGACACGAAGAGGGCCGAGACCCGGGCACTGGAATTCTCGAATCCTTGAGTCCTCCGGTGCGAGATCGCAACATGTGGCGATGCAGTCCCGTCCTAACTGTATGAGCCAAAGGAGTTTCAAGATGAGACAATTCGCAGTGGTGTTCGCGGTACTGATACTCACGCTGGCCGGCTGCTACGTGCCGAGCCCGAAGCTGGGTAAGTCCGAGACTCTGCAGCAGAATATCGGACTCGCTGGCGCCGAAACGGTGAGGGCATCCATTTCCATCGGCGTGGGCAAGCTCAAGCTGGCAGGCGGAGCAGACAGCCTGCTCGACGCTCGATTCGAGTACAACATCCCGGACTGGAAGCCCGCGGTGACGTACAGCGTCACAGACAGCCTGGGCCGACTCGTTGTGGAGCAGCCGTCGCGCGTCGTCGGTGCTACCTGGCCCGGCAATGTCCGGTACGACTGGGACCTGAAACTCAATCCGAACGTGCCGCTGGAGCTTGAAATAGACATGGGCGTAGGCAAGACGGATGTGGACCTGCGGGGCCTGGATGTCCGTCGCTTTGCTCTTGAAGCGGGAGTCGGCGAGGGTTCGGTAGACCTCTCCGGGCCGCGGACATCGGACCTCGATGCGACCATCGAGGCCGGAGTCGGCAGGCTGACGCTCATCCTGCCCGCCGACGTCGGAGTTCGGGTCAAGGCCGAAGGCGGACTCGGCCACGTCAGCGCAAATGGACTCAAATCTCAGGACGACGCCTGGGTCAACGATGCGTGGGGCAAGACCAAGGCCTCCCTCCGCGTCAGAGTCGAAGGCGGCATCGGCGAAGTCGAGATGCGACTCGTCGGCTCCGCCGCAAGCGGCAGCATCTAAGACTAAGGCAGATTCCCACCACAAAGGCACCAAGACACCAAGAGGAAAGCAGCCGACTGAAGAGGAAGGATGGATGATGAAGCTCGGGATTCCGTTTTCCTGTTCCAGCACGATCCCCCTTCTCTTCGTGCCTTTGTGCCTTGGTGGTAGACTTCGATGTCCTGCTACCCGTGCCCGAACTGCTTGACACTGCCCGAAAGTCCGGGATAATGGGCCGTGGCAGACAGATTGAAGATTTCAGATTCTAGAGATGGTCATATAATGACTTTACAGGTATCTACTCTTCCTGTATGCTCAATGCATGAGACTCAAGCACTGGCAAGAACAGGA
>JAFGRF010000057.1 GCA_016935295.1 Caldifarciminota bacterium
AAGGGAACGGTGTTTCTCGACGGGACTGACGTCACGCACCTCGATCGGGACGGACGTGCCATAATCCGTAACCGCAAGATCGGTTTCGTGTTTCAGAACTTCAGCCTGCTGCCGCGGGCGTCGGTGCTCGAGAACGTCGAATTGCCGCTCGTGTACGCCGGCACCGTCGCCGTCGAACGCCGGGAACGTTCGCTCGAGGCCCTGACCCGGGTCGGCCTTGGCCACAAGGCAGCGAACCACATCAGCCAGCTATCCGGCGGAGAGCAGCAGCGGGTCGCGATTGCCCGGTCGCTCGTGAACCATCCGCCCCTCATCCTTGCCGACGAGCCTACCGGCAACCTCGATACCCGGACCAGCTTCGAGATAATGGCCATTCTCCAGAGCCTGAACCGCGACGGCATCACGATTGTGCTCGTGACGCACGAACCCGACATCGCCTCGTTTGCCATGCGCACGGTCATGTTCCGGGACGGCAGGATAGTCGGAGATGAGCCCAACCCGGCCCCGCATTCGGCCGAGGCCCAACTGGCGGCAGCATGATCGACTTCGCCATGACCTTCCGCATCGCCGTGCGCGCTTTGCGCGTCCACAAGCTCCGTTCACTCCTGACCATGCTTGGCATCATCATCGGCGTCGGCGCGGTGGTGGCGATGGTATCCGTAGGGCAGGGAGCGACCGCACAGGTGACGCAGCGCATTGCCTCGCTCGGGTCGAACGTGCTGCAGGTCTTTCCCGGTTCGTCCACCGCGGGCGGCGTACGCGGCGGCTCCGGCTCGATGACGTCGCTGGAAATCGAGGACGCCGAGGCGATTGCCGCCTCCTGCCCGGACGTTGCCGCGGTCGCGCCCATTGTTCAGCGCGGCGCCCAGGTAGTGTATGGCAACCTGAACTGGTACACGAGCGTGACCGGCACATCGGTCGAATACCTGGACGTTCGGAGCTGGGAAATCAGCGAGGGCGAGATGTTCGCCGAGGACGACGTCGATGCCGGCACCAAGGTATGCGTACTCGGCAGGACCGTTGTCGAAAACCTGTTCCCGGATGAAGACCCGGTTGGCGCGGTACTGCGCATCGGCAACGTTCCGTTCACCGTGGTCGGCGTACTGACGGTGAAGGGGGGCAACGAAGACGATATCATCCTGATACCGGTGAAAACCGCCCAGCGCCGCCTCACCGGCCGGACCAGCATCAACCGTATCATGGTCTCGGCGGTCAGCCAGAAGCGGACCAGCGCTGCGCAGGAGCAGATAGGTGAGCTGCTGCGTGCCCGCCACAATATCCGGCCAGGCGAGGAAGATGACTTCACGGTCCGGGACATGGCCGATATCGCCGCGGCCGTGAAACAGTCGTCGAGCGTCCTCACCCTGCTGCTGGCGAGCATCGCCTCGGTGTCGCTCCTCGTCGGCGGCATCGGCATCATGAATATCATGCTGGTGTCGGTGACCGAACGGACGCGCGAGATCGGCATCAGGATGGCGGTCGGCGCCAAGGGCCGGGACGTGCTGCTCCAGTTCCTGGTCGAGGCAGTCCTGACGAGTCTTTTGGGCGGGCTGATCGGCATCCTGTTCGGGCTGGGCGTTTCGCAACTCATCGGGTTGCTGGCCAAGTGGAACACGCCGATTGTGCCCGGCGCCATTCTGCTTGCCTTCGTTTTCTCGGCGGTCGTCGGCATCTTCTTCGGCTACTACCCGGCGCGCCGGGCCGCGAACCTCGACCCGATCGACGCGCTCCGGTACGAGTAGGCCGCGTTGCCGGATGCCATGCCCGGTCCTCAGATTGGGCACAGGAACCTCTTGACTTGCAGGCAGGGCCCGCGCTACAATTCAGCCGCGTGTTAGGCAGTCAGTCTTCAGAGAGGACCGGCCGGCGGCGCGCGAGCGCCGGCGGCCGGAGTTGAGGAGCGCATGAAGAAAAGCACCGTAGTGACCGCGCGGGCAGTCGTGCCCACAGAACCTGAGGTGTCTGCCGAAGAGCCCGAGCCTCCGGGTACCATTGCCGACACAGTCGGCTCCGCAATAACAACCAACACGAGCCTGGGTCGATCGCCAGAGCTGCTTGATCCCGGCCTGCCAACAAGCGGCATTGGGGGCGAGTTCGCTCAGCGGGCCAGCCCGCGTTCGCTCGCGTTCCGGGCGCGCTTCTTTCGAGAAGCAACTGCGGCCCAGTGGCAGGACTGGCGCTGGCAGATGCGCAACCGGATCAGGAACCGAGCCGGGCTGGAGCGGGTCCTGCATCTCTCAGGACCTGAGCGGGAGGCGCTGGGCAGTGACAGCGGCAGACTGCCGTTGAGCATCACACCCTACTATGCCAGCCTGCTTGACCCGGACGACCCTGGCCAGGCCCTGCGCCGGACCGTTGTGCCGTCGCCGGAAGAGCTGCAGAGGAGCGCTGGTGAGGCCGACGACCCGCTCGCCGAGGACAAGGACAGCCCGGTGCCGGGACTGGTGCACCGGTATCCTGACCGGGTGCTGTTTCTGGTCACCGGTGTGTGCTCGGTATACTGCCGGTACTGCACCCGGTCGCGGATGGTCGGCGGCCGGCATCGCTGCTTTGACCCCAGTCGCTGGGAGACAGCCCTCGAGTACATCGCCGGTACGCCGGCGGTGCGCGACGTGCTGCTCTCCGGCGGAGACCCGCTGACGATGCCGGGCGAGCGGCTGGAGTGGCTGCTCGGACGGCTGCGGGCGATTCGGCATGTCGAGATAGTCCGCATCGGCACCAAGGTGCCGGTGGTGCTGCCACAGCGCGTCACGCCCGGCCTTGCCCGGATGCTCAGACGCCACCACCCGCTGTGGATGTCAATCCACTTCACCCATCCGGACGAGCTCACGCCGGAAGTGGCGCTGGCGTGTTCGCGGCTGGCCGACGCAGGCATTCCTCTCGGCAGCCAGACCGTGTTGCTCAGAGGAATCAACGATGACGTCGAAACCATGCGGGAACTGGTGCACGGGCTGATGCGGAACCGGGTGCGTCCCTACTACCTGTACCAGTGCGACCCGATATCAGGCTCGGCCCATTTCCGTACGCCGGTCGAGCGCGGCCTTGAGATTATCCGGGGGCTGAGGGGACACACGAGCGGCTACGCGGTGCCCGCATTCGTGATCGATGCACCGGGCGGTGGCGGCAAGATACCGCTGCTGCCTGACTCCGTGGTCGGGCGCGAAGACGGCGACCTGCTGCTCAGCAACTTCCAGGGCAAGGTATTCCGGTACCCGGACAGCGCCCGCTAGCCTCGGCGATTCAGAAGGACAAGACGGCAATGAAGGTCGGCATCACCTATGACCTGAGAGAAGAGTACCTGGCCGAGGGATACGGCGAAGAAGAGACCGCCGAGTTCGACCGTCCGGACACGATCGACGGCATCGAGAACGCGCTCCGTGAACTGGGATTCGAGACCGACTGCATCGGCCACATCCGGAACCTCGTCAAGCGACTCGCCAAAGGCGAACGGTGGGACCTGGTCTTCAACATCGCCGAAGGGATGTACGGGTTCGGGCGCGAGGCCCAGGTGCCGGCTTTGCTGGACGTGTACCGCATACCCTACACCTTCTCCGGTCCGATGGTGCTGTCATTGACGCTGCACAAAGCGCTGACCAAGCGGGTGGTGCGGGACTTCGGAATCCCGACACCCGACTTCCTTCAGGTCCGCAGGCCGAAGGACATAGCCAAGGTTGAGCTGCCCTACCCGCTGTTTGCGAAGCCGGTGGCCGAGGGCACGGGCAAGGGCATTTCGCCCGACTCCAGGATCGCGGAACCGACACAGCTTGACGCCGTCTGTCGCAGGCTGCTTGCGGAGTTCGACCAGCCGGTTCTGGTCGAGACCTTCATGCCGGGCCGGGAGTTCACGGTCGGCATCGTCGGCACCGGGCCCCGGGCCCGGACTCTCGCGGTGATGGAGGTCGAATACACCGCGGCCGCGCTCGGGCAGGTCTACGGGTATGTCAACAAAGAGGAGTGCGAGTCAAGGATCGAGTACCGGCTGGCCGATGACGCGACCGCCAGGCAGGCGGCGGAGATTGCGCTAGCGGCATGGCGGATACTCGGCTGTCGGGACGGCGGCCGGGTCGACCTCCGCTGTGCCGCTGACGGAGTCCCCAACTTCCTGGAAGTGAACCCGCTCGCCGGCCTGAACCCCGTCCACTCCGATCTGCCGATCATGTGCACGCTGGCCGGTATCGGATTCAGGGAGCTCCTCGGCATGATCGTCGAGTCGACCCGGCTCAGGGTCGGCTGGGCCGAGGACGTGTAGCCGGAACCGCGACCCGACGTCCCCTTCGCAGTATCTCGAAGATCTTGTCCACAGGCAGAGCCCGCGCCTCCTGGCCGTCCCGGCCGTCCATACCGGACGACGCCGCGACCGCGTTGAGCACGGCCTCTTCGGTCGCCTCGATGGTGGCCTCGTAGAGGTCGTTGATGAAGACGTCGCTGATGAAGTGCTGAAGCAGATAGCGGCGTTTTCCCAGTTTCTGTCGGGGCGAACGGTTGCGGGTCGAGAACGCGATGACGATTTCTCCGCTGGTTGATGCGGCGTGCGACCCGACCCGGCCCAGGCCGAGCGCCGCCCTTTTCGCCACCCGGCTGAGCTGGGAGGAGATGAGCGGGGCGTCGGTGCCGACCACGACGATGACCGAGCCGTAGCTCTCCTCACGCCTTCCCTCCTTCGGCAGCAGCCGGTCGAGGTCGCGGCCGACGACCGCGCCCTCGACGGTCAGATTGCGCATTCGTCCGAAGTTGGAAAGCACGAGCACGCCGACAACGTAGCTGTCAGGGCCGAGGACCACAACGCGCGATGAGGTCCCGATGCCGCCGGCGAAGTCGAACGTCATCATCCCGGTGCCGGCGCCGACTGAACCCTGGGGAACCGGTCCGGACCGCGCGGTGCGAATTGCCCGGACCGCGTCGTCCTCGGTGTTGGCCGGGACGCGAACGTCGTTGAGGAAGGAGTCGTCGGTCTCGCCGACAACCGGCAGGATGACGTCTGACCCGTGCCCGAGCCCGGGGTAGCGTTTCATCATGTAGCGGACCGTGCCGGCGTGAACGCGTCCGACTGACATCGTGTTCGTGAGCAGGATGGGGGTCTCGAGCCAGCCCCATTCCAGGACTTGGTTCAGACCGGTCATGTCACCCACTCCGTTGAGCACGAAGCCGCCGGCAGCGAGCCGGTTGTTGTACACGTCGCCGTCGGCGGGCAGCACGGCCGTGACGCCGGTGCGAACCCGGGTGCGGGTGTCGGTGCCGGGGACGGGTACGTCGTCCTCGATGTGGGTGACGTGTCCGACCCGGACTCCTTTGATGTCGGTGATGGCGTTGTTCGGGCCGGTCGGGAGCCGGCCGATGGTCAGGCCCAGGTCGCGAAACGTGAGACGGGAGGGCAGGTCCTGTGTCGGCATGTGCCAGCTTACCGCACGGCGCCCCGTCATGTCAATGCCGTCGTTCTTGACGGCGGGCGTGGGCGCCATTGTGCCGGCGTTCGGATTCCCGGCGCCGGGCCGCGGACGCCGACCCAATCGAGGAGGCACGGTGCGAGTAGGCTCCAAGAGCCGGTAGACAACCGCCAGGGATGCCAAGAACGAGGAAGGCGTCTATTGACTTTCTGCGTGTTGGACTAGAATAGTCGTAGCGACGTCGGGCGCGG
>JAFGRF010000365.1 GCA_016935295.1 Caldifarciminota bacterium
CCAACGTCGCCCGCCGGCACAACCTGCCGGCGGGCGACTGCTTTGTTGCGGGAATGCAGGCACCGGCGTCCATGACCCGGCCAACGAACCGGACTCGTTGCGTCTGCTCCCGAGCCGGGCCGGCTGCGTCTAATCATGTATGCCGATACTAACCGAACCCGTACAAAAGAAGACTGCCGAGATGCTGTCCAAGGTGGCCAATCCCGTGAAGCTGGTCGTGTTCACGCAGGAGATGGAGTGCCAGTTCTGTCGCGAGGCCAGGGCCGTGGCTGAGGAAATCGCCGCGCTCTCCGACAAGCTGTCGGTCGAGGTGTACGACATGGTCAAGGACAGCGCCAAGGCCGCCGAGTACCGCGTGGACAAGGTACCGGTCATCTGCGTGGCCGGGGACAAAGACTACGGAATCAGATACTACGGAGTCCCGTCCGGATACGAATTCTCTACGCTGTTGGGCACGATCGAACTGGTCGGCAGTCGCGCAAGCGGCCTGAAGCCGGAAAGCGCGACCAAGCTCAATGCAATCACTGCTCCGCTGGACATGCAGATGTTCGTAACCCTGACCTGCCCGGTCTGTCCGGTTGCTGCCGTTACTGCGGCCCGGTTCGCCATCGAAAACGACAAGGTCTCGCTCAGCATCATCGATGCAACCGAGTTCCCTCAGCTGGCAGGTCTGTACAACGTAATGGCCGTGCCGAGGACCGTGGTCAATCGCGGCCACGCGTTCGAAGGAGCGGCGCCGGAGGAGAGATTCCTCGAAGAAATCCTGAAGGGCGCGTCGCCGCTGGTCGCGCCATGAAGTCCTCGATCCGCCTCGGCCGCGTCTTCGGCATACCGATCAGCCTGCATCTGACTTTCATCCTGTTCGTTGCCTTTCTGGGAATGGTGTATGCATTCCAGGGCGGAGCCAAGGCTGCGATTACCGGGGTGAGCTTCATCCTGGCGCTGTTCCTGTCCGTGACGCTGCACGAACTCGGCCACAGCCTGGTGGCGCGCCGGTTCGGCATCAAGGTACGCGGCATCGTCCTCCTGCCCATCGGCGGCGTTTCCCAGATGGAGGAAATGCCCCGGAAACCGAGCCAGGAGTTCCTCGTCGCCGTGGCCGGACCGGCCACGAGCATAGTGCTGGGCCTGCTGCTCGGCGGCGCCAGCCTGCTGCTCTATGGTCCAGAGGCAACGTTCAAAACCACGCTCACCGGCGGCCTGTTCCTTCCCAACATCGCGCGTGTGAACCTGCTGCTCGCGATCTTCAACCTGCTGCCCGGGTTCCCCATGGACGGAGGAAGGATATTCCGCTCCGCGCTTGCCCGCGGCATGTCGTTTGAACGCGCCACCGTAATCGCCGCGGCGGTCGGCCGCGTCTTCGCCATCGGCCTCGGCCTGGTCGGTCTGTTCACCAATATCTGGCTGGTTTTCATCGCTGTCTTCATCTACTTCGGAGCGAGCGCCGAAGCCAACCAGGTGAAAATCAGGAGCGCGCTACACGACGTACCGGTCACGCGCGTCATGGCGACCGCGTTCGAGACCTTGGACCCCGATGACCGGCTGGGCACGGCAGTTGAGCACGCGTACCGCGGCATTCAGGAGGACTTCCCGGTTGTGCTGGACGGAAAGCTGGTCGGGGTGCTGATGAAGCAGGACATCCTGGCAGCCCTGCACGAGTACGGCCCCGGCGCGCTGGTCGGCCGGGTGATGAGGAGGGAGTTCACGACCGTGACCACTGACCAGACCCTTGAGCAGGTCTACGGCGCAATCCAAGCCTGCAGGTGCACGTCGCTGCCCGTGCTGGAAGCGGGAAGGGTTGTTGGAGTCGTTACGCTCGAAGCGCTGGGTCGCTACCTTGCGTATGCCGGCGCCGGTTCAGGCGCGGGTGGGACCTAGTTGGAGGCAAGCCGAGAGGTCTTGCCGAGCGCGGCGTTCACTCGCGCACGGGCGCGAGCAAGTGAAGGCCGGAACCCGATGACCTTAAGTCTGCGTCTGCCCTCTAGTTCCTGCTCCTGTACCACCCGACCGGAGTCGTGCAGCAGGCTGACGAGGTCATGTCTCTGAACCGGAACCGTGAATGTCCGAGTGACCATCTCCTGTTCGACCCGCCGCAGCAGCTCTGCCGTCAACTCGTCGATCCCTTCACCGGTCTGCCCGGAAACGAAGACTGAGCGGGCATAGCTCCGTCTCAGCCGGCCAAGCACGGCGTCGTCGAAGACGTGGTCGACCTTGGTGAATACCATCATCACCGGCTTGTCTCCCGCCCCGATTTCGGCGAGCGTATCGTTCACCGCGTCAATCTTCCGGTCAGCCTGCTCGTCGCTTGCATCGACCACGTGCAGTATCAGACTGGCGTCCAGCACCTCGGACAGAGTAGAACGGAAGCTGGCAACCAGTTGCGCGGGCAGGTCGCGGATGAACCCGACCGTGTCGGTGACGAGCACGTTCACGTTCCGCGCGAGCGCGAGCGGCTTGGTGTTCGGATCGAGCGTAGCGAACAACTGGTCTGACACCTTCACGTCGGCCCGGGTCATACGGTTGAGCAGGGTTGACTTGCCGGCGTTGGTGTAGCCGGCGAGCACCAACCTGAACATCTCGCTCCGGCGCTCGCGCTGGACCGCCCGCTCCCGGTCGATCTTCCTCAAATCCTTGCGCAGGGCCGCGATCCGCTGTCCTATCTTCCTGCGGTCGACCTCGAGCCGGGTCTCACCCGGCCCGCGCGTACCGATGCCGCCGCCCAGGCGGGACATTTCGACGCCG
>JAFGRF010000058.1 GCA_016935295.1 Caldifarciminota bacterium
CACCTATTGAGGGCTTCCGAGACTCCGCAAGCGCCGGGTGGCTGGAACGGAATAGGAAGCGGGGCGGGCTTGCGCCCGCCCCTGAGCTGTGTCGGACTTCTGTTCCAGACGCTACCGTTGTACGACCAGTTTCTGAACGGCAGTGAAGTCGGCGGCCCGAAACCGGCAGTAGTACACGCCTGGAGCAACAGGCCGCCCCAGGTCATCGCGCCCGTCCCAGTACGCGCTCCGGTTCCCGGCCGGCTGGTGTCCGTCTACCAGCGGCCGTACCAGAGTGCCGGCTGCGTTGTAGATTCGCAGCTCGACCTGAGCCGGGCGGGGCAGGACGTATCGAACAGCAGCACCCGACGCCAGCGGGTTCGGGCTGGGCTGGTACAGAACAAGCCCGGCCGGCAGGACGCTCTTCTCAGGCTGGACGATGCCCGACGATGCGATTGTGAAGTCGGCGTCGCTGCGGTCCTCTACCCGGCCGCCATCCTCGTCCCAGGTAACGACCTTGACGCGGGCCTGCGCGGTGGGTGTATCCGGCAGGGTCCATGCGTATTGAAGTGGCACCGGCGGTGTGTCCAGATAGGCCAGGCCGGTCCAGCTCGCGCCCGCGTCGGTCGAGTAGTAAATCGAGTCTCTGACTCCGTTGTCGGTCTGGGTCCAGGTGATGTCGTGGACCGTGCCGCCGCGCCAGCTCTCGCCGCCGTTGGGCGAGGTCACGCCCACGCTCGGCCCGACCGCTACCCAGTTGAGCGCGTTCACTATCATCCGGCACCACTGCCCAGTAGCGGAAGTCTCCCAGTACGACACCGGGCACATCCCCAGCGAGACCGCGCGCCGGCCGGCGCTGTCAAAGGAGGCGGCCAGACAGCGGCTGGAGTCTGTCCATTCGGACAGGGTCGCGCAGTTCGGGCTGCGCAGGGCGCCGGTCCTGCTGCCGGTCCGGTAGCAGCCCACATAGAGCTCCGACACTCCCGCCATCACCGGATGGAACGGCTGAAAGACTGTGCCCATGAAACCTTCGGTGTTCGACTGGGGCATGACCGGGAACGGAGCGTACGTGGAGCGCCAGGTGCCGCCTATCAGCCAGTCGGTGGCATCTGAGAACACGGCCTCCACGACGCCGCCGCCCAGCTCGATGAATCTGGCAAGGCTGTCGCCCAGCGCCACCGAGTCCTCGGGACTCAGGTCGCTGAACACGAGTATCGCACGATAGCCGAGCCCGTACCATTCTGAAGCCGGGAACGCGGCATGCCCGCCCGAGTAGCCGATGTCGTATGTGTCAACTGCCGCGAACCTGCCGCCGGAAGAATCCGCGAGCATCTGAGCAAGACTCTCGGCATGAGCCGGCACCGGTGCGGCGTGACAGACCTTGACGCCGAATGACGGCCTTGCGCCCTTCCCGGGTGCGAATCTCGAACCGCCGGAATTGCTGTCGGCAGACGCGAAACCTGCCGTACTCAGCAGCGCAATGACCGGAATCAGGATCGCAGATGTAGCTATCTTTGACATGTGCCTCCCTTTGACCGAGGGCCTCGTTCCTTGTGCGACGTTCGTTGGCCCACGCTCGGTTCGGCGCCGTCCCGTGCAGCCGGTTGGGCACGGCGCCCGCTGGACCACTAGTCGCCTAGTTGTTTGACCCTGGCCGCTATCCAGGAGGTGCTGAGACGCAACTGCGCAGGCAGTTACATGTCCCGAGCCCTTGTCTCTCGCTTCTGATCCGTGGTTTCCGCCTTCGTCCCGGTATCTCCGCCCGGTCGATTTCAGATTGGTACGGAAGCATTACGAGCGGGCCGGACACAAACCTGCCTCCAACCCGGGCCGGGATGCCTTTGCGGTCACTACCGCTGCACGACCAGCTTCCGGACGACTGTGAGGTCGGGTGGAGTATTGAACCAGAACCTCGGGTAGCCTGGCACGAAGGTGCGGATGCGGAACTGAACAGCGAATGTCCCGCACCCGCTCTGTCGGTATGTCTGAGTCCCCGAAGGGACGAGTGATTATGACGACGGCGCAGCGGCCGGTCAACGGACCGTGGCCGGCAGATTGGATATGGTGCAGGAAGCTCGGCAATATGGCTCTCGATCCCGCCAGGCCATCCATCTCACTGCAGACTCCAGACTGCAGACTGCCGGGGTTGTCGAACGCAGGTCTGCCGGTATCGGTCTGCAGATTGCATGTGTCGGATCCAGCCTCTTTACAATCGTCCGCGCCAGCCCTACAATGCGCCCAGAGCACGGCAGTTCGGTATCAAGAAACGGCTCGGTCTTTGACATTGCCGCGATACTGAGCTGTTCGTGACTCTCTTTCTCTCAGGCCGAACACCCACATCCAGGTCCATGCCGGACTGAAATCAGCGCGGCCGCACAGCAGCCGTCTGTCGTCTGCCCCGGCGGCCCAGTCGGACTGCGTATCGCCGGATTCCGGTTTTCCGGTCTCCGGTCTCTCCCCGTTCCGCGCGGTTTCTCTTGACACAGTAGGACGCTAAGTTAACATGACACGTCGGGTGCCGCGAGGCCTGGTACCCGGCTGATAGCGTGAGGTCTCGAGCATGCTTGTGGACGGTCAGGAGTCTATGAGTCAGGTCTGTATGTCCTACTTGCCCGTACCCGTAGTTCCGTAACGAGCCCCAAGCGTAAACCGGTCCGGAGGAAGAAGTATGGGAAAGCGCGTGTTTGTAGGGAACCTTCCCTTCAGCGCGACCGAGGACCAGCTGCGCGAGCTGTTCAGCCAGCACGGCGAGGTTGTCTCGGCTGAGATAGTGAAGGACAAGTTCACCGAGCGTTCCCGCGGATTCGCATTCGTGGAAATGGCGACGGACGAAGCGGCGGCAGCGGCCGTCGCAGCACTCAACCAGCACCAGATGGACGGTCGTCCGCTGACCGTCAACGAAGCTCGCGCCCGCACCGAGAGCCGCGGACCGCGTGGCGGCAGCCGCGGCGGCGGCGAAGGCGGCAATCGCTGGTAAAGTTGTCCTCACCAACTACGGGCGGGCGTTTGCCCGCCCGCTGCTTTTGTCAGGTGTTGACGCGGGATAGGATGATGGCTAGGACCATCGTCACCCCGATAGCAATGGTCCAGCCGAAGAAGGTGCGCGTCACGCAGGCCGAGTCGCGGCGGTAGGTCTTCAGCACATCGGCGTGCGACAGCTTCACCTTGACCGTGTCTTCCGGCGAAACGTAGACCCATTCGGTGCCGACGCGCACCGAACCGGCCTCGTAGCTTGAGAGCAGGCCCGGTTCTTCCGGAATTGCCCCGAGCTTGCGCAGCTTGTCCCAGAAATGCTCAGGAGCCTCGTCGAACGCCGCCTTGTACACGGTCGTGGGCGGAAACAGGCTGACGAAGTGTTTGCCCGGCAGCGCCTCCACGACGGCCGGGGCCACGGTCATCGGTACCGAGGTGGCGTCGAGAAAGACCTGGTCCGGCAGCGAGTCCGTCTCAATCGAGACGTAGCCGACCGAGACGGCGCACGCCACGGCTACCGCAAGAACAAGGACAGCGACGATTCGTTTCATCAGAGGGCGGCCGGTATAATACAGGGCATTCCCGAGCAGGTCAAACAAACCGCTCCGGGTCCGTCGTTCTTGGTCCCTGTCGCAGGCCTCTGGCTTGCATCTCGCGATGCCCGCCGTATGATTGACGGCAGACAACAACAGGCGGGCCGCTGCAGCGCCGCCCGCGCCGGCAGGCCCAACAGAAAGGCAATGCCATGAGTGACCCCATTGGTTTCCTCTTTCCCGGACAAGGCTCGCAGTTCGTCGGCATGGGTGCCGACCTGTACGCGAAGTTCCCCCGGTGCCGCGACGTCTATGAACGGGCCGAGCAGGTGCTTGAACTCCCCATCAAAGCGCTGTCCTTCGAAGGCCCGGAGGAAGAACTGCGCCAGACCCGCCACACCCAGCCCGCCATCCTGACTCACTCGCTGGCCGCGCTCGCCGCGTTGCCGAAGCTGAGCCCGGCAATGGCCGCAGGCCACAGCCTCGGCGAGTACTCAGCGCTGTATGCCGCGGGCGCGCTTGGCTTCGACTCGGTGATGAAGCTCGTGAAGCGCCGCGGCGCCCTGATGTACGCCGAGGGCGAGAAGAACCCGGGCACCATGGCCGCGATCATCGGCATGGATGCGGCAGCGGTCGAGCAACTTTGTCGGGACGTAGACGGAGTGGTCGTACCTGCCAACTACAACGAGCCCAGGCAGACCGTCATCTCCGGTGAGGTCCCGGCTGTCAAGGACGCGGCCGAACTGGCCAAGACACGCGGCGCGCTCAAGGCCCTGCTGCTGCCGGTATCCGGAGCATTCCACTCGCCGCTGCTCAAGGAGTCGGCAACGGAGTTCGCCGACTTCCTCGGAGGCTTCGAGATTCGCACACCGTCATTCCCGGTCATCGCCAATGTCACGGGCGAGGCAGTCACGACCGCCGACCAAGTGCGCGACTGCCTGACCAGACAGCTCATATCCCCGGTACGTTGGGTTGCAACTATTGGGAGCGCCAAGGGCCTCGGGTGCAAGAAGTTCCTCGAAGTCGGACCCGGCAGTGTCCTCGCCGGTCTGGCTCGCCGGATTGACCGCGAGCTTGCGGTGTCACCGGCCGGCAAGGTCGCGGACGTGGAAGCCCTGGACGCAACTCCAGCATAGGGGCGGCGCAATGGACTGGAAACTCCTGCTGACGACCTTCGGCGCAATTTTCCTGGTCGAACTCGGCGACAAAACACAGCTTGCCACGCTCAGCTTCGCCACAGGCAAGAATGCATTTCTGCCGGTTTTCATCGGCAGTTCGGTGGCGCTGGTCGCGACTTCGCTCCTTGCATCTGTCGTGGGTAGCACGCTCACTCGAGTCCTGCCGGCGCGCTGGGTTCATCTCGGCGCCGGTCTGCTCTTCATCGTCATCGGGGCTCTGCTGGTGGCCAGGAACATACGCTCAGCCTGAACCTGTACCTCTTCGTGTCTTTGTGCCATTGTGGGGAAGTCCGCCGCCCCGTATGAAACTCAAGGCGCGGCCCGAGGACTTCCTCGTCGAGGAACGCATCAGGCTCAGGCTGAAACGCGCAGGCGCGTACTCAGTCTACCGCCTGGAGAAGCGCTTCTGGAATACCCTTGACGTCATCAACCACCTTGAGCAGCGCCACGGCCTGAGAAAGCTGAGCCGGGCCGGACTGAAGGACCGCTACGCCCAGTCCGTGCAGTATCTCTCCCTGCCCGGCCGCGGGCCGCGACAGATAGTCGAGAAGAACTACACGCTGCGCCTCGCCGGCATGGCCGATGAACCGGTGAACCGCGATGTGCTGCTCGGCAACTCGTTCCGTGTGACGCTCCGCGCTCTGACTGATGATGAGGCCTCGGCAATACTCACGGCGCTGCCCAGGGTTAACCGGTTCGGGTTTCCCAACTACTACGATGAGCAACGCCTCGGCTCGGCCCGCCACGGGCAGGGCTTCATCGCCCGTCGCCTCATCGCCGGCCATTTCAACGGTGCGCTCCGGCTCTGGCTCGGCACACCCTCGGCGGCGGATGATTCTCAGAACCGACGCCGTAAGGCCGCAATCGAAGAGCACTGGGGCGACTGGCCGCGAATCCTCGAACTCGCCCCGCCTGAGGGCAGGCCGGCAATCAAGCACCTGTACGCCAAACCCAAGGACTTCAAGGGAGCGGCCTATCTCATACCACGGACTCTGCTCGAGTTATTCGTCAACGCCTACCAGGGGTGGCTCTGGAACGAGACGCTTGCCCTGCTGCTTGCCGACCTCAAGGTGCCGCTGCGGCAGCTCGAATATTCGCTCGGCACGCTTGCGTTCTATGACGAGCTGAATCCCACCGACGCGAAGTTCCTGTCCAGGTTGGTCATCCCGGCCCCGGGGCCTGACGCGGAGTTTGCGAGCGAACGGGCAGCGCGAGCCATGAACCAGGCTCTTGCTAGGGAAGGACTGAACCTGGACCAGTTGGAACTGAAGATGCGCATACGCGGGGTTTTCTTCAAAGCGTATCCGCGCAAGGCCGTGATCGTACCCGAGCATCTGAAGGCATCAACGACCGGACCTGATGACCTCTACCCGGGCCGCAAGAAACTCATTCTCTCTTTCTTCCTGCCACCGGGCTCGTACGCGACCATGCTCATCAAGCGTCTCTCCCTGCCTTGATATCGCTGCTGATCGCGCTCCTGGTGCTGCCGGTGCAGATCCCCGGCAGCATCGACACTGACCCACGCCTGAGCTGGTACACTGTCGAGTCCGACCACTTCGACG
>JAFGRF010000059.1 GCA_016935295.1 Caldifarciminota bacterium
AGCGCAGAAGTCAGAGTGACACGGCTGCCAAATGTTCTCAATGGAACCTGTCTTCCGGCGGGAGGACGTACTGGATATCGAGACGCGGCGCGTCAGGACCGGAGCGGGGAATCCTGAAGCGGAAGAGCGTCGACCATTCGCGCCAGGCGGTTATGAGCAGACCGAAGTTCGGCGTCGTATCGGAACGGCTGGTCCAGAGCTGAACCATGGAACGGATGTCAATGGTGACGACGCTGTCGCTGTCCGCCGGCACAATGTATCTGGCATAGGCGCTTGGCACGCTTTCGTAGCGGGCGGTGACGCTCTTCTGGATGAAGGACTCGGTCAGACGCGATGCCCCCAGCTCGATGGTGTCGGTGCGGCGGTACTTGGTGCCAGGCTTGAACTTGAGGCTAGCCTTGGCAATTGTGGCCTCGGGTGGGATCGAGTCGATGTTGAAGGAGAGCCAGGTGCGGAACGCGACTCCGGAGCCGATCAGCAAGTCGTACGGCAGGGAATGGGTGGCGACCGTGTCAATCAGGCTGGCGTCCGC
The DNA here is from genome assembly GCA_016935295.1 of Caldifarciminota bacterium. GTDB lineage: Bacteria > Hydrothermota > Tepidihabitantia > Tepidihabitantales > Tepidihabitantaceae > UBA2258. Next base: position 533 of record JAFGRF010000059.1, read on the forward strand.
CGCAATGTTGATCACGCGTGAGGTCTGCTTGCCATTGACGGTGTAGGTGACGCGGAGCCGCGGGGCCGTGGCCGAGTTCGTGCCGGTCCCGGCATAGATAGCCACGATGCCCGTGTCCTGCGGGAAGATGCCGATGCCATAGTCGCGGATGGCCGTCCGTAGTGCCGCGTCGAACTCGACATACCGGAAGTCGAACATGGCGCTGTCATGGGCCATCGTGCCGGTCGCAAGCGTCTCGCGGAGATAGTCGCCGCCCGGTGTCAGCCAGTGGTCGAAAGAGTCGGCCATCTGCCACGATACGCCAGCCTCGCTCCACGCGGAGGAGCAGGGCCGACAGATGAAGCTCATGGTCCGGAGCGTGTCCGGCTGGTGCAGCACGAGCTGGAAAGACGTGATCGAGTCCAGGCTCATGGTGTCGAGCACCGAGAACCGGAGCACGATCCGCGATACGTAGGACGTATCTTTGCCCAGATAGAGGAAACTTGAGCCGCCGAGCGGAGCGTAGCGCGCGTAGCTCGCTGCCGTGTCCGGGAGCAGCGTAGTGTCGGCCGTGCCGGTGACCCGGTCGCGCATCTGGTCGTATCCGACCGGCAGCGTATTGCAGGCAGAGAACAACAGGGACAATGCAAAGATCAAAGTGCAGAATGCAAAGTACAAAATGGCCCGAGTTCGGGCAATCTGCAATCTGCAATATGCGACCTGAAGTGCCTTCATTCAGTCTGCGCCGCCTGCGCGAAGCGGTGGCGGATGTGCTCGACGATGTTGTCTTCGGCCGCGGTGGCGGCGGAACGGAGCGCGTTCATGATGGCGCGAGGTGAGGAACGGCCGTGGCCGACCACGACCGTGCCGAGCACACCGAGCATGAGTGCGCCACCGTGTTCCTGATAGTCCATCCGTTCGATGAACTCGCGGAGAACAGGCTTGGAGATCCAGCGCCTCATCCGGTACTTGGATTCCGATTCGAGGTACTCCTCGACCAGGCCGGAGAGGACGTCGGCGAGTCCCTCGGCGTACTTCAGCAGGGCGTTGCCGACGAATCCGTCGCAGACGATGACATCCACCGTGCCCTTCATTATCGCGTTGCCCTCGACGTTGCCGACGAAGTTCAGGTCGTGTTTGTTGAATAGCTGGTAGGCGTTGAACGTCAGTTCGTTCCCCTTCGAATCCTCGTGGCCGATGTTGAGTAGGCCGACGGAGGGATTGGCTTTCTTGAAAAGGTAGCTTGCCGCCGTGGCGCCCATTATGCCGAACTGAAGCAGCTGCAGCGGCTTGGTGTCAACGTTGGCCCCGATATCGAGAACAAACGTGTTGCCCTTGAGCGTCGGGAAGAGAGCACCCAGCGTCGGGCGGTAGACTCCCGGAACGACGCCGAGCATCGTTACGGCGAACGCCATTATCGCCCCGGTGTTGCCGGCGCTCACGACTCCCGAAACCCGGCCCTGCTTGAGCAGGTCCATGCAGACTGCCATCGAGGATTCTCGCTTGCGTTTGACCACTTCGGTAGGCGGTTCGTGCATGCCCACCACTGCCTCGGCCGGGATCAGTTCCAGCCGGCCGGAGTAGCCTTTGATGGTCTCGGCATCGATGATACCCGGCTTGCCGACCAGGACGACCTCGAGGTCTTTCCACTCGTCGAGGGCGAGTGCGACTCCCTCCAGTTCGGCGGCGGGCGCGTTATCCGTGCCCATCGCGTCAAGGGCGATCTTCATCGGCTCAATTCGGGGCGGCCGCGGACCGGAGCGCTATTTCCGCTCCTTCTCCTTCTCGACGAAGATAACCTCTTTGCCGGCGTAGTACCCGCAGTGGGGGCACACGCGGTGCGGCAGCTTCGGTTCGTGGCAGTGCGGGCAATCCACGATGGTCGGAGCAGTGAGTTTCCAGCCCGTGCGACGCTTGCGGCCGCGCGTGTGGGAATGTCGTCTCTTAGGTAGTGGCATTGGTCCTCCAGGAACTACTTGTCACAGGTGCAGGGGATTCTAGCGGGGCAGGGACGAGAGTCAAGGTGACGCCGGACGAAGGCAGAAGCTGGAATCCGGGATTCAGAGTTAGACCTCTACATGCGGTCGGTGACTTCGATGCCGAGCAGGGCGAGGCCGGTCGCGAGAACTCTGCCGGTCATCTCGACCAGGTAGAGCCGCGCGTCCCGAAGCTCGGGCGTCTCGGCTTTGAGCACCGGCGCCTTGTCGTAGAATGAGGAGAAGTCCCGGGCAAGGCGATAGATACGGCCGGCGATCCGGTGCGGTTCGTACGCTTCGGCCGCAGCGACTACAGCATCCGGGAACCGGGCGATGGATTTGAGGAGCGCGATTTCCTCTGGCAGGGCGAAGGACGAAGGACTCGGGACTTTGGACTTTGGACTTTGGACTTCGGACTTTCTGAGTATCGACCTCGTCCTGGTATAGGCGTACTGGAGGTACGGCGCCGAGTCGCCGTCGAGCGCGAGCATCCGGTCCCAGTCGAACACGACTTCCTTGATGCGGTTTTGAGACAGGTCGGCATACTTGATGGCGCCGATGCCGACTATGCGGCTGATGCGGGCCTTTTCTTCCGAAGAGAGGTCGCGGTCCTGGACCACGGCCTCGGCCCGGCGGATCGCCTCGGAGATGACATCCTCCAGGAACACGACTCTGCCCTCGCGCGTGGACATTCTTCCCTCGGGCAGTCGTACCAACCCGAAAGTGACGTGGATGCACGGTACGGGTATGCCCAGCTTGGCCAGGGCCGCGCTGAACTGGCGGAAGTAGAGCTCCTGTTCCTTGCCTACCACATAGAGCATCTTCTCCGGATGCCAACGTTCGATGCGGTATTCGGCAGTGGCGATCTCCCGCGTCGCGTACAGGCTGGTGCCGTCGGACTTCTGGAGGATGAGGGGTGTATCGATGCCCTTGTCGTCAAGCGGTATGATGACAACGGTCTCATTCGGGCCGACTTCGTCGCCACCGGTCCCCATGGCAGCCCCCGGTTTTTCACGCCGGGCCGCGCCGCTTGCGAGCGCGCGGTCGATGACACCGGCCAGGCGGTCTTCGTACGCGCTCTCGCCGCGCATCGAATCGAACTTCACGCCGAGCAGATCGTAGATGCGGCCGAACTCGGTTGTGCTGGATTTGACGAATCGCTGCCAGAGTGACCGCGTCTGCTCGTCGCCGGTTTCGAGTCGGCGGAACCAGTCCCGGGCTGCGAGTTCGAGGCTGGCGTCGACCTTTGCCTCCTCGTGGAACCGTACATAGAGGCCGAGTAGATGGGCGGTCGGGTTGCGCTTTAGTTCGTCTTCGCTGCCCCAGCGGGCGAACGCGCAGAGCAGCTTGCCGAACTGCGTGCCCCAGTCGCCCAGATGGTTGTCACCGACCACACGGTATCCGAGGTAGCTCAGGATGTTGTGCAGGGCCTGGCCGATGATGGTCGAACGTAGATGACCGACGGAAAAGGGCTTCGCGATGTTCGGGGACGAATAGTCAATGACGATAGTCTGGCCTTCGCCTCGGATGCAGCTTCCGTATCGCTTGGGATCCCGGCTGAAATCATGGATGACCTCGCTACAGAACTTTGTTTGGTCGAGCTTGAAGTTGAGGTAGCCCTTCACGGCTGAGACGGATGCGAAACGCGTTCCCGCAAGGTCCAGACTGCCGGCAATCTTCTCCGCAAGCGCCACCGCGTTTCCCCCGTGTGCTTTGGCGGCAGCAAATACCGGCACGGTCAGGTCTGCATCGGCACGGTCCTCCACGTCTCGAATCGCCAGCCGCGCTCGGGAGTTCGGACGCTCGGGTTCATGGTCTGCATCGGTACGGTCCTCGACGTCCGCAATCGCCGTGTAGGGTAGTAGTGGTCCTTGGGCCTCCAGCAGTCCGAAGATCTCATCACGGGCGCGCGTGAGGGCGTACGACGTGAGCCTCATAGCCTTGAGTGCTGCCTAGAAGATTCGCCAGGGATGGCATCGAACGCGCGCACGAATGTCTCGAAGGTTGGCGCGTCACGAAGGACGAAGCTCACGGAGCCAGGCTTTGCGCTTGTGTAGCTGTGGCTGAGCGCGGCGGCGACCATCAGTCGGGCGCAGTCTTCGGCAGGAAAGCCGCCGACGCCGGTGCCAAGCGCCGGGAAAGCAACCGAGTCGAGCTCAAGCCGCGCGGCCTCGGCGAGCGCACTCCGCGTGGCCATGGTTATCAGCTCCGCGCTGGTGAGGAGGTCCTGACCCATGGCCGCGGCGTGGATGCAGTAGCGGGCCCTGAGCCGGCCCGCGGTTGTTGTAACAGCCTGTCCCGGCTCGATCGGTCCGAGTTTCATCGCCTCGCGTTCGATTTCGATGCCGCCCTTCGCCTTGATGGTGCCGGCCACGCCCGCACCCATCCAGAGATGGTTGTTCGCGGCGTTGACCACTGCGTCCGACGTCTGTTCGGTGATGTCCCCGAGGACCACGGACAGCTGCATTCGGCCGGTTTTTCTTGAGTACGGGCTAGGACTCATGCTGCGTTATCACCCGGAGCACGTCGTCGGGTGAGCCGGCCTTGTTCAGGCCGATGCGCACTTCGTCCTTTCTCAGAAGTTTGGAGAGCCGCGCCAAGGTCATGATGTACTCGGTCTTCTGTTCCTCCGGTGCGGCGATCAGGAAGATGAGATGCGACGGCTTGCCGTCGAGGCTGTTGAAATCCACGCCGGAGTCGGACCGGCCGAAAGCAAGCACAATGCTGGAAACGGCTTTGGTGCGCGCGTGGGGAATCGCGACGCCCACGCCGATGCCGGTGCTCTCCATGTTCTCGCGTCGGACGATGGCCGATACGAACTCGGATTCCCCGGTGATGGCGCCTGCCGCCACGAGCGGGCGCACCAGCTCGCTTATCACGTCGAACTTCTCCTTCGACTGCAGGTCGAGCACTATTGCCGAGCGCGGCAGCAGCTCGGATATTTTCGCCATCATACCTCCATCTGGGTCATTTCACGAACACGACCGGCCGGTTGCTCTGGCGTACGAGTTCCGAGCAAGTAAGCCGGCAGTCGGCGCTGGCGACTATCAGCTCGGCATCATAGCTGGTGCTGAGGCTGATGAGCCTCTGCAGCGGTTCGCCGGTCTCAAGGAGGAGCGAGATGCGAACGTTCTTCTGGAATGCGTCGTCCTCGACTTCGTATAGCTGGCTCCAGGCACGTTCCTCGGCGTCGGAGGTCTGGCTATCCTGCCGGCGCGGGGCGTCAGGGTCGACGACCGACAGGGCGAACAAGCGGCAGGACATACCTTTGGCAAGGCGCAACGACCATGCGGCTGCAGTCGCCATGCCCGGCGTGTCCTCGACGTAGAGCATGATGCGTTCCATCGCTACTTCCCTACGCAGAAGCGGGCAAACACCCGGTCAAGGATTTCGGTACTTGGAGCTGGTGCATCTACCTGGCTGAGCATATCAACCGCCGACGTGATTTCAAGGGCGGCGGTTTCCAGAGTCGGAGCCGTGTTGGCCCGGACAAGGGCGTCGCGGCATGACGAGAGGGCCTCGAGTTGGCGGCGGCTTACCGCAAGTCTGGGCACAGGGCCGGCATGCAGCATGCGGGTGAGGCGCGTTCGGAGCCGGGCAATGCCTGCGCCCGTGCGGCACGAGACCGGAATCAGCCCGGTACGGCGTGTACGCAGCGACGTAGATACGAACCGGCGAACGAGGTCGGTCTTGTTCAGGACACAGATTGCCCTGCGTCCGTTGATGGTTGCCGCCACGGTTCGGTCAGACGGGCCGGCCGGCCGGGAACCATCGAAGAGAGCGATGATGATGTCCGACTGCTCGACGGCCTTGCCGGTCTGGGCAAGGGCAAGAAGGCTCAGACGGGTCCCGGTCCGTGTGGTCAGGCCGGCTGTGTCCACGAACCGTACCGGGATCCCGGAGAGCATCGCGGTCGCGTCAATCCGGTCGCGTGTCGTGCCCGCGACCGGGCTGGTGATGGCTCGCTGGCTTCTGACCAGACGGTTGAAGAGGCTCGACTTCCCGGCATTGGGCCGGCCGATGATGGCGACGGTCGCGCCCTCGATGGCGAAGCGGCTGGTCGCGGCCGACTCGACCAGCCGGGACAGCTTCACCGCGACACAGCAGATGCGAGCATGCGGTATTGCTCCCGAGGCCTCGTGTTCGTCGAAGCCGAGGCTGTACTCGAC
>JAFGRF010000366.1 GCA_016935295.1 Caldifarciminota bacterium
ACCATGGTACGAGCCAGGGCTTTCCAGCCCGCTCCGGTCGCCTGGGTCACCGCCGACGACGGGCGCTCGTCGCCCGTGACTTACAATCGTCCCTTCAGGGTCTCCGGCCGGCAACTGCTCTTCACCCAGGTCGCCTCGCCCGGTTTCCTCACCGAGTACGAGATTGCGGTGGACGGGTCCGAGTATCTGCTGCTGCACAACCAGGTCACTCAACCGTCGCCCGGGCTCCGCCTGTCGAGCTTCGCGTATGACGCTGAGGCGGCGCGGGTCGGCCTGGAGTTCGGCACCGAGCAGCGCTGGCTCGGCATCGGCGAAAGCACGCAAGTCCTTGACCACTCACTCAATCTGCTCTCGGCGAGATTCGCCACCGATATGGGTGCCATCTTCGTCGTTAGTGACGTCCGGTACCGACCTATCGTCTTTCTCGGTTTCGCGCTCGCGCTGCTCGGGCTCCTCCCCCCGGTATTCCGGAAGGAGTCCACGTGAGCGGTCCTGGCCTGCTCTACGCCGCCCTTGCCTGCTACGCTTTCGCCGCGGTCGCGGTCGCGATCGTCCGCTCACAGCATAGAACCGGTCGTCTTTCCCGGGCGAGCATCGCCGTTTCCTCCCTCGGGATCGCTCTGCAGCTCGCATTCACGGTGGCACGCACGGTCTCCGTCGGGTTCCTGCCATTCGCGTCGCGGTTCGAGGCAATGGCCCTGTTCGCGCTGGCGGTTCAGGCAGCCGGTTTGGCCGTCTACCTCGCGACGCGTCAGCATTCGGCCAAGCTCGGGACCGATGCATTGAGCGCGGTGCTGCTCTTGGGAGCGCTGGTGTCTTCCGGGTTCCACCCGGGCGGCGGCCTGAATCCGATCCTGAACAGCCCCTGGTTCGCGGTTCACATCGTTGCGGCCTTCGCCGGGTATGGCTGCTTCAGCGCAGGCCTTGCCTGGAGCGTATCCCGTCTCTTCGACCGCGCACTCGACCTCAACCCGACGGCAACGCGCCGCCTCGCCCTTGCCGGCCTGGTGCTTCTCGGCGCCGGCATCCTGACCGGTGCAATGTGGGCCGACAGTTCCTGGGGAACCTACTGGAACTGGGACCCGAAGGAGTCGTGGGCCCTGTTGACGTGGACGGTGATGATGCTCTTCGTCCATCTCGGTGGCCGCCGGCCCTCCCGTGCGGCCGCCGGGGTTTTCTTCGGTCTGGCCTTTGCCCTGATGCTATTCACGTTCTTCGGCATCAACCTCCTCAAATGGGGGCTGCATCGGTACCAGTAGCGGACCGAAGTCAGAGTTCAGAATCCGGAAACCAGAATGCAGAAGTAGAGACACCGGAATGGAAAGCGGGCGTGGCGCGGTTTGACGTCCGCCTTCCGGGCCGCTATCCTCAGCCCTAACGTGCAAGAAGCAGCTAGACGGGCCCTGCGCGGCCTCGGTCGGCCATTCGAACGCCTGCTCGAAATCAAGGGCGCGCGTCGGCTCTTCCTGGTCGGCGGGACCATTCGGGATATCCTGCTCGGCCGCGAGCCGACCGATTTCGACCTCGCGGTCTCCGGCTCCGGGATTGACTTCGCAGCTGCCTTTGCTCGCAAGGTCCGCGGCAGCCTGGTCATCCTCTCCGAACCGGACGACGAGGCGCGGGTCGTCTACCAGCGGAGAATCACGTTCGACTTCAACGGATACGGCGACCGGACAATCGAAGACGACATCCGCCGCCGCGACTTCACGGCCAACGCCCTTGCCGTTGAGATTCTGCGGGACGGAGTCGGCGACCTGCTCGACATCGTTGCCGGCAGGAAAGACATCGCGGAGCGGCTGCTCCGGCCGGTAACCGAGGACTCGCTCCGACACGACCCGCTCCGTCTGCTCCGCGCCATCCGCATCGCGCTCGAACTCGACTTCCGTATCGACGAGTCGGTTTTCGACCTCGGCCGCAGCATCACCCTCAGGGAGACCGCGCCTGAACGCATCGGCGCGGAACTGCTCCGGATAATGGAATGCCCGGGCTCCTACACGTTCATCCGCAAGCTGTTCGATCTCGGACGGCTGCAGGACATCATGCCCGAGCTCGTGCCGTTGCTCGAGGACGAGGACCTGCGTGAGCACTCGTTCAGGACGTACTTCAAGATCGAGGAAATAATCACCGAAGACTCGTTCTTCCGTCGCTTCGAACCCGAATGGGCCCAATACTTCGACAAGTGGGGCTTGGTCGAGGCCGAAGTCAGAAGCGAGAAACCAGAGAGCAGAGACCAGAAGCCGGATATGCCGACCGATATCTCCGACCAATCTGCAATATGCAATCTGAAATCTGAAATCCCCACAGCCCCTGGCCCCCAACCCCCAGCCCCAAGCCCCTCGCCTCTGCCTTACCGCCGCGGCCTGCTCAAGCTTGCCGGCCTGCTCCACGACCTGGCCAAGCCCGAGACCCGGTTCGTCAACGTGCAGGGGGAAGTCCATTTCTACGGACACGACAGCCTTGGCGCGCGGGCAGCGGCTCGCATCGGCCGCAGACGTCTCCGCCTTTCCCGCGCCCAGACCGCGATGCTCTCGGCCCTCGTGGCCGAGCACATGCGGCTCCACCTGCTCGCCACCGCGCCGGAACTCACCGAACGCGCGGTACGCCGGTTCTTCCGCGATCTCGGCGAGGACGCGTTCGGCATGATGATTCTCTGCTTCGCCGACGGCTGGGCAACTGCCGGCCGTACCGGCCACCTCGAAGATACGATAAGCCGGATGATTGAGCAGCGCCGGGCCGAGGCCGCCAAGCTCAAGGTCAAACGCTACGTGACCGGTCACGAGCTGATCGCGCTCGGGTTGAAGCCCGGACCGGCCTTCAAGGTCATACTGCAGGAGCTTGAGGACCTCCAACTCGAAGGCGTAATATCAAGCACCGAACAGGGCCTCGACTACGTCAAAGCACACCTCCCCGGGCTTCTCTCCGAAAGCACAAAGCCGTAGGGCCAGAGGACCAAGCAGTGGCGAGACGAAGCGGCAGAGAGTGGGTCCGGTCCTTTGTCCTTGGTCCTTCTTCCCTGGTACTTTGCCTCCTGACATGACCACTAGAACACTAGACCACTCGGCCACTTCCTTTGTCTACGGTCCTGTCCCAAGCCGGCGCCTCGGTCTCTCGCTCGGCATCAACGTCATTCCGTTCAAGACCTGCACGCTCGACTGCGTCTACTGCCAGTGCGGCGGAACCACGAGGAAGACACTCGGACGCCGCTCCTTCTTCCCGGCGAACGACATCATCGCCGCGGTCCGCACCGCCGTCCGTCAGTGGTCAACCGCCAAACGGCACTCCTCGATCTCTTATCTCACCTTTGCCGGCGAGGGCGAGCCGACCCTCAACAGGGACCTGGGCCGCATCATCCGCCGGCTCAAGCAGGAATTCTCCATACCAGTCGCAGTCATCACCAACTCGACGCTCCTGACCGACCCTCAGGTCCGGCGCGACCTCTACGCTGCGGACCTCGTGGTGCCCTCGCTCGACGCCGCAGACCAGCGGACGTTCGCCCGCGTAAACCGCTGCCACCGCGATCTGCGCGTCAGGGATATCATCGAAGGCCTGAAGCTCTTCCGCCTTCGCTACCGCGGCAAGCTGTGGCTCGAGACAATGCTCGTGAGAGGCATCAACGACTCGGTCGAGCAGGTCGTTGCCCTGCGCAGAGCTGCGTGGGAGATCAAGCCGGACCGCGTTCAGCTCAACACGGTTGTCCGGCCACCGGCCGAGAAGTCCGCGAAGCCTATGTCACAGGATGACCTGGAGCAGATCCAGTACCTGTTCGGCCCGAACACGGATATTATTGGCGAGGCGAAGGACGATGGACGAAGGACAAAGGGTACGATGGAGACCAGGCCCGATGAGGCGATAGTCGCCACGGTTCAGGGCCGGCCGGTGACCAAGCTCGACCTCGTCAACTCACTCGGCTTCCCGCCGCGGCAGATCGAGGCCGCCCTGCGCCGGCTGCTGCGTTCCCGACGCATCAGGCTGGTCCAATTCCAGGGGAAAAGCTTCTACGAGCCGGCGTAGCCGGCTCGTCCGACACTCGCTCGTCACCTCCTGCAACGTCGAGTCAGAGGCGCGAGCGGCCGTGTTGTGTGCTAGAGTGCCGAACGGGCGGACAAAGTCGCGGCCAACGGCCGCGAATCACCCCCCTCAGGTACTGACCGGAATCTGTTCGGACCGGAACTCGTCCTGCGGCTGAGGCGTGGGTGCCTGGCCGGCGAACGCGACGAACAGGAAGAAAGCGGCAACGATCGCGATGATCAGCGCCCAGACGGTACGGGACGCGTTCTTCGACGTCATCAGTGCGATTCTAAGACGGGATTCCTGCCGCGTCAATCGAGCAGATTCGCTGTGTTTGAATCAGCGACCCCGCGGCGTGCGTATGAGAACCAAACCCGCCAGCAAGGCAAGCAGCCCTCCGACAATCAGCACGATGTCGACGGCCCGGGCGTTGCCGGTCAGCACGTAGGCGATTCCGACTCCGGCTGCTCCGATTCCCGCCAGGCAGGTGATGGTGCGAAGTTGCTTCGTGCGCTGCGAACCGGCGGCCGGCGCAGGAGCCATCGGTTTGCTGCTCGCGGATGCCTGGTCGCTTGCGTCGGGTATCACCGGTCGGGCGGCTAGATTTCCGACAGGTCGCCCAGCCGGTCGAGAATGCTGACGCTGCTACGCGGACGGGCTTCTCTCTCGGCCTTGGCCCTCATGGCAGCGGGCAGTGCTCCGAGTATGAAGTGCATCTGCGAAAGCCGCGGGTACACCTTGTTGCGCCAACCCTCTTCCGGTTCTCCACCCAGTGCCAACGTCGTGTAGAAGTCCAGCATCGAGAACCGGTCTCCTTCGCACAGCGCCTGGAACTTGCCCAGCCCGGCAAAGCCGGAGTCGGCCATCAGTTGGACCGCGCGGTAGTACCACGCGCAGAACCGGTTCGCCTCGTTGTGCCAGTCTTGAACGCTCTTGTGCAGGATTCCCGCTTCGTCCGCAAAGGTATCGCGCAGGCTCAGAGCAGTCCTCTGCAGGTCGTCGGCTTCCCTCATCAGACTAACGTGTGATTTCATCGCACCTCCTCCACGCGTTGGCTAGTGCGTTCGGTTTGTTCGTGAATCGCAGCTTCGTCGGAGACAACTCTACCCCGGACGGCCACGGCCCGGTCATCGGCTCGTTTCCACGGGAATTGAGCACGGAGCATTGCACCCCGTATCACTCAGGGCCGGACCTGACTCGGCCATCGGCAGGATTCTAGAACCGGCGAACGAAGATGTCAAACCGGCAGAACGAGCCGTTGAATTTCGTGAATTCGGACCTGCGGATCTGGAACTGAGGTTCTGCCGCCGCAGAGCCGGGCACGTCGTCCGGTCTACTCCGCGCTTGACTTCAGTGCATGCGGCCTCATAATCCACCTGCAGGGAGACGCACTGCCGGGACGAGCAAAGACCGATGCCCCTGACTTGCCCTGATATCCAGAACACCCCGGGCAGTACGTCTGGGTGCGGCGCTGCCTCCTCGTACCGCTTTGCAGTGCGGCATCGACTAGCGCCGCACCCGCTTTGTTTCACTGAGCTTCTCATGAACCCTCACCCCCGCCGATGACAGCCGGACACGACGTCCCCAGGAGCGACTTGTCGTCCGAGGCTGCCGGATTGACCGGTGCCCGGTTCCGCCTACAATCTGGCCTATGGGTGCAATCCACCAGCACGGCTACGATCCACTAGCCCTGCTGCTGGTGGCCCTGCTCGTAGTACTTGGCGCCGTCGCGCTCGGTATCGCGGCTCACCGCCATCGACGGCGGCGCCCACGCTGGCTGAAGTCGGTATCGGTCACCAGGCGACTGGACGTGGTCGTGCGTGCCCTCGACCGCATGGCCGAGTCAAATGCCGACCTGCTTGCACTGGAACCCGAAGCCTGGCAGTCGTTCCAGCGCGGCGTCACAGCCATGGCCGCCTATCGATGGGACCAGGCGATCGGGCATTTCGCGGCCGCGCGGTCAAGAGTCGCCGGCGTACAACTGGCCCCGCTGCTCCTCCAGACCGGAGTGTGCCGCTACATGCAAGGCCGACTGGCCGAGGCCCTGAGGGAATTCCAGGGGTCGGCTCGCCTGGCCGAGCAACGCCAGGACCAGCTGGGCAGGGCTCTGGCCCTCAACAACATCGGGGTAGTCCGCCGCGACCTGGGTGAACTGGACATTGCTCTCCGGGACTTGAGGAAGGCGCGCGTTGTGACCCGGGAATCCGCGGATCTGGCGGCCGAGGCGCTCTGCGTTGGAAACATCGGGAACGTCCTGCGCGACCGCGGGGAACACAACGCGGCGCTCAAGCTGCAGGAGGACGCGCTGGCGCTGGCCCGCCAGGTCGGGGACCGCCAGGGAGTAGCGGCCAGCCTCAGCAATATCGGCAGTGTCCTGCATGACAAGGGCGACCTCGACCGGGCGCTGGAACGCTACACGGCGGCGTTTGAGGCGGCCCGCAATGTCGGCTACAAACTGGGTATGGCGATTGTGCTCGGCAACATCGGCACGCTGTACAGCGATAAGGGTGACCGTGACCGGGCGCTCAAGTCCCACGAATCGGCGCTGGCGCTGGACTATGAGGTCGGATGTCGCCTGGGAATCGCCACCGAACTGGCCAATATCGGACTCATCACGGTGGCGGGGCGCGCGTATAGCCGGGCTGTCAAGAACCTCGCCGAGTCAATCACCTTCCTGCTGGAGGCCGGCGCGATCAAGGGTCATCACCAAGTGTTGTACGGCCTGTCCCGGTGCGATGATGCGCTGGGGCGGGAGCAGATGGAGGCTCTGCTGCAACAGGCCGGGCTGGCTGCCGAAGCCGTCGCCGACACGTTCGACCGGATCGACCTGATTCGCAGCCGCCGCCCATCGCAGAAAGGCGCCGGGCGCAATCCGTTCGCGCCGGTTCCCGCCTCCCCGCAACTCTCCGGCGTCTGACCGGCTCCTACCCCAATCCGAGATCTGCGGCCGGGAACCTAGAGTCTTCTCGGTTTGATGTACATTCTGCCGCCGGCATAGTCGTAAATGGTGTTGAACCGCGCGAGCAGGCTCCCGCATATCACCGCGTCCGCTCCCGGCTGCTTGCTGCGCACCGAGTCCGGCGCAAACGTGACCGCGAGGTTTCTCAGGCGGTAGGTGTCGAGCTCGACCAGCGCGGCCTGTCCCCTGCTTCCGTAGATGTCGCCGGAGAGGCCGCGGCCGACGTAGACCGGCTCAACGCTGTCCGGCACCCGGAACTTCGCATCTTCCCGAACCAGGAAGACGATCTCGTCATTGGCGGCGAGGTCGAGATAGCAGTCGAGTTCCACCGGTTCTTCACCGCTGATACTCGCGCGCACCTTCATCCGGGGCGTGCTGTTTTTTCCCAGCGGCATCGCCACGCCGGTCCACGATGAATCCGGTTTGTACCCGGATTCGTGCAGCCTCATGACCTTCCGGTCATAGTCCAGTTCCACGAC
>JAFGRF010000367.1 GCA_016935295.1 Caldifarciminota bacterium
CAGTTTCTGCTCGCCGGAGCGGAACCGGTTGATGTGGACGACTTCGGGGACCGCGCCCACAAGCTCGAAGGCATAGGCCGATTCCTGGTCGCAATTGGTGCCGGCAGCGAAGAGGACGCACGCTTTGACCACGGGTGGTGAGGATAGCCGTTGAAGTGCGCCTGTCAAGCAACGGGATGGCCCGCGGTCGTGCTAGCGCGTCAGCACAATCCTTACCTCGGCCGTCCTGGTTCCGCACGAGACGCGGGCGAAGTAGAGCCCCGCCGGTAAATTCCCGAAGCGCACCGGACAGGACGGCGTGCTGATTTCGGACTCCGCACGAACCAGCCGCCCCTGCGAATCGTACAAACAAAGGCTGGCCGTCGGGCGGCCAGGTGATCCGGTGGTCAAGTGGAGAACCGTCGCTGACCGGCAGGGGTTCGGAGTGGCTTGCAGCTTGAAGCTTGCGGCTTGCAGCTTCCTGAGTTCTGCCTGTCCCTGCGACGAGAAGTCCACGAGGCTCACGTAGTCCGGCCCCGGGCCTGATACGGCGCACATCGAGGTGGCAGGGTAGAAGTCGAATTCCGACGGCACCGCAGGGAGGGCAACATGGTCAAGGCCGTGGTGAACGTGTCCGAGGAAGTCGCCGACCGAGGCAGTCAGCACGACCGGGTCGCCATCGCTGTCAAACGCCACGTCAGCCAGCGGGCCGTAGGCGGCGTAGGAGATGTTCTGGATCAGGGCGCCGGTGCGCGGGTCGGCGAGCGTCAGGGTCTTTGCCCCGTAGTTGCCGATGCCCATTCTATCATTGGCCGGGTCATAGGCGATGCGCATCGGGTACTGGCCGGAAGAGAACGTGCCGACCACCGATGAGCTGTCCCCGGCGACGTGCATGACCGTGTACGTTCCGGCCTGGTAGTTCGTGACCGTGGCGAAGTCGCCGGTGGAGTCGAACGCAATGCACAGCGGGAAGTCGCCGGTCGGCAGCTCGGCCACGACCTGATTGGTCGCGACATCAATCACCCGCACTAGGTCCTCGAACGAGACCGCAACTAGGCAGTAACGACCGCTCGGGCTCATACCGAGGCCGCTCCATATCCCGTAGGAACCCCAGACGATACCTATCTCGCCGCAGGGAATTGTGGCTATGACCTGGCTGGAAGCTCCGTCCAGCTGGACTACGGAAATCGTGTTGGAGCTGATGTTGCCGACGTAGGCGAACGAATCGTTGGGTGTGATGACGACCGTGGCCGGGGCGGTGCCGACTGGAACCTCGGTTATCGAGTTGCCGTTGAGGTCGACTATGCCCACGTCGTTGCCGTTCATGCCGCAGACGACCGCCCAGCGCGAGTCGGAGGTGAAAGCGATGTCCTGGGGCCGGTCGCCGAGCGGCAGGATTGTTTCGACCAAGGCCGACGGCACGTCGATGATGCTCAGGTTGTCGGAGAGCACATTGGTCGAGATTGCAGTCGACCCGTCCGGGCTGAGTTTGACCCGGTGCGGAGCATCGCCCTCGGGCGCCTCGCCGGAAATGGTCGTGCCGCGGTAGGTCGGCGCAGAATTGGTGTAGTCGTAGAAGTAGACCCCTTCATGGCGCTGGGGGTCGAAGCTCGCCACGCGGGAGCCGACCGGCGAGACCGCGCCGAAGTACTGCGCGTTGCCCTGGTGCTGGCCCAGCAATTGCTCGGACGCGAAATCGACGACCGAGAACCGGTACTGGCCGCCGATGGCCTTGGAATGGTCCGGCGAGACACCGAGCCAGAACGCGGTGTAGGTCTGCGAGAAAGTCACGAAGTCGCCGGTTTCGAACTTCACCAGCGTGCTGGTGTTGTTGGAAGTACCGAGGTAGGCCTTGGAGCCATCCATGTTCACTGCCGCGTCGACCGTGCTCAGCGTGTAGCCCGTGATGACAACCGAATCGGTCACCGCGTGCGTAGCCACGTCGATCTGCCAGACCTTGCATGGGTTGTCGTAGTTGGCAGTGATGAGCTTCGTGTTGTCCCCGGAGTAGCGCACGAACCAGCACTTGCCTATGCCGGCAAGCGTATCGTCCTTCACGCCGGTCGCCGCATTCACCCAGAGGAGTTGCGGAGCCGTATCGGGAGCGATGATGTGGGAGCCGTCCGGCGTCACTTCGAAATCGCTGAACTGGCCATAGAACCGGCCGTTCTCGCTGTTCCAGCTCACCGTGACGAGATAGAACGGAAAGTCGCTGAACGTGGCGGTGTGCTCAAGCGTTGCGAGGTCGTATACCTCCAGCGTGTTCGAGATGTCACAGCCGACATAGGCCTTCTGCTGGTCCGGGCTTGAGTGTACGACCCAGGGCTGAACTCCGGAAGGCAGGCGGGCGACAACGGCCCAGTCGCTCAGCCGGACGATGCTGACCGAGTCGGCGAACGGCCGGCAGATGACGAGCAGGCTATCGGTCACGGCCATTCCTGCCGGGTACGAGCCCACGTCAACTGTGGTCTCGGCCGCCATCGTTGCCCAGTCGAAGACCGTGATGTTCCCGGTCATCCGGTTCGAGACGATAACCTTGGACCCGTCGCGAGTGAAGACAGGCCGGTCCAGATAGTCGCCCTCGGCCGGGATCCCGGGGTCGACATCGTGCTGCACGTAGAGGGGCGCGAGGTCCACAAAGTCGGCCAGGGTCTGGCCGTGCTCGGCGACAACCGTAGCAATCCCCGGCTCGCCGGTCTGGTCGACCTGCGCTGCCGGTATCATGACTGCAAGCGCGGCGAGAACAAGAGCGTATCCCATATGATGTCCTTTCTAGTCAGCCAGCATCAGGAGCAGGTTTTCTCCGCTCCATCGAAAGAAATAGGTGCCGGCAGGCAACCTTCGCCCCAGAGCATCACGACCGTCCCACGTCAAAGAAGAGGGAGCAGGAAGGAAAGAGGGGAAGGCGCGCACGAGCCTTCCGGAAGCATCGTAGACACCGGCCCGGGCCGGCGAACGGCCGTGGGCGGCGGACGACAGACGGATGTTGGTTCTCGCCGTGAACGGATTGGGCGACGCGCGCAGCACCGGTACTCGTATCTGATGGGTTGAGCCGAGCGCCGGTTGTGCCCCCATGTAGGCACGGAGCAGAGTCCCGGGTCCTGAGACAATCATCAGTCCCGGGTCGGTCAGGGCCGGGCCCGAGTAGTAGCAGTACCCGATGTCATCGTGCCAGAGCGTATCGAGGTCCGGGGTGAAGGCGTAGATGTGCCCCTCGCCCGAGCCGGTCGTCACACAGGCATAGACGTAGCCCTGGCGGTCAATTGAGAGGCGGGCGTTCACCTCCGCGCCGGCCAGGACCGGCGACGAGTCGAGGGTCGCGCCGGTTGCGGGGCTCAGGCGATAGATGCGCGTGCCCGAGGGGACGTAGAGCGTGCTGTCCGGGCCGATGCCGAAGTTCGAATACGTGCCGGGCGCCAGGTCGCTTCGCGTCCAGAGCTGCGCGAAACCGGTGTCGATGTCGAAGAACGCGTAGAACAGCCCGCCATCGCGCGGGCAATAGATCACGTTCCCCGGTCCGACAACGAACGGAATCTCCTGGTCGCCGTCCCCGGGCAGCTCCGGGGTCTTGTACAGGGTGTTGCCGGTGTGCGCGTCAATCGCGATGAGGTACTTGGGCCGGTTGATGCCGAGGCCCTCCCACGCATACACAGTCGAGTCCGTCATCGCAATCCACTCGGCCCCGGTATTCGGTATCGGCCGGCTGTTGGTCCAGACCGTGTCGCCGCTCTCCCTGTCGAGTCGGGCGATGCCGCACTCGGCGCAGGGCGTGATGAGGTCGCCGTCGCCGGCAAGGCACCCGCACCAGACGATGCCGAGCGGTGCGGTCCAGTCCGATTGCCACACGATGTCGCCGGTCGCGGCGTCCACGCAGAAGATGGTGTCGTGACCGGTTTCCCTGAAGTTGCGTACGTACACGCGGCCGTCACCCATGGCGAACGGCAGTAACTTTCCGCCGGTCCGGTAGAGCCGGGTCCAGACCGTATCGCCGGTCAGAACGTTGTGGCAGACCAGCGGCCCCTGCATCGGGCTGAAGGAATAGCGCATCGTCACCGCGAACGTATCCCAGGTGTACACCTGCATCGCGATCGTGGCCGGCAACGTGGCGGCCTCCCACGCGACGTCGTGTGTGTGCGGCCCGAATACATCCGAAGCGCCATTGTGCTCATTGTTGCCGCCGACGCTTGACCAGTAGCCGGCCGGGCAGAGCGAGCAGAAGAAGGCAAGCAGGAGGACGACGGCCGGCAATGACTTATGCATACGGGTTATCATACTGGACTCCTTGGCATGAGCGATTATAGAACCGCTGCCCGCAACCGTCAAACCCGCGTCGCGCCTTGTGAGCATACGGTCTTCGAGCTGCGACAGGGAATGCGCGGATGGGCAGACGGGTATTGGTGTAGGGCCGCGGGGCTAGCGAACCAGGACTACTCTTCGAACGGCCTTGCCGCGTACCTCGAAGTAGACGCCGGGCCGCGCCGCGGACGAGCGAACACGGCTCCCGGTTGCCGTGTACCACGTGACCTTCGGACTGCCCGCTCCGACAAGACAGGTGGCATGCGATCCCAGCCGACCTGGCTCTTTGCCCTCGGGCTCTGCGACCGCCGCGCCGGAACGGGGTAGAACCACGACGCGCTTGATGCCGCCGTCGTTGTCCGGGTTCTGGTCGGGCGGCCACCTCAACTCGCAACCGCACACAATGTAGACGCCCGCGCTGTCAAAGACGCGGCCGCCATCCGGCCAGAAGACGTAGACCGTTTCGGACTGGCCGACGGCCAAATCCGGCAGCCCCCACGTGTTGCTGTAGACTACGACCGTGTCATCGGCGAACATTGTGACGACAAGGGGAACATCAGACGCATCTGTGGTACCGTAGTTCCTGACGATAACACTGTCGAATACGTGGTACGTGTCGCCGACGAACACAGTGTCCCAGAGCGTGAAGTCAACCAGACCCACGTCGTACTGGGGCGCGGAGCGCGCAGCCGGCGCCGTCCGCGCCAAGGCCGGTGTCGCCAACAGGAGCACGGCGGCAACCGTGCCACCGACAAGGAAGAGCTGAGACTACTTCTTCATGCCGCCTCCGTGAGACCATTCTAGAACTCACGGTAAGGCTTGTCAAGCGGTTTGCCCCAGAGCCAGGGCCGGCCCGGGCACATCGTGACCCCCTCTGCGTAGTGCTGTTGCGATTGATGTTACCTGACGATCAACCAGAGCGTCAAGATCGA
>JAFGRF010000368.1 GCA_016935295.1 Caldifarciminota bacterium
CCCCTCGCCCTGGACAGGGAGAGGGCAAGGGTGAGGGTGAAGAAAGGGCTGACCCCGAAGCAGGCCGCGAAGCTCCGCATCCTCGACCCGGCCTGCGGCTCGGGCTCGTTCCTGTTGGGCGCGTTCCAGTACCTGCTCGACTGGCACCGGGACAAGTACGTCGAGGACGGCCCGGACAAGCACCGCAAGGAGCTGTACGAAGGCCCGGGCGGCGAATGGCGGCTGACAACGCAAGAGAAGAAACGCATCCTGCTCAACAACATCTATGGCGTGGACATAGATTCCCAGGCGGTCGAAGTCACCAAGCTCAGCCTGCTATTGAAAGTGCTCGAAGGCGAGAGCGACCAGACCATCACCAACCAGCTCAAGATATTCCGCGAGCGGGCCCTGCCCGACCTGGCCTCAAACATCAAGTGCGGCAACAGCCTCATCGGCTCGGACTTCTGGCAGGGCGAACAACAGGGCCTGTTCGACGACGAGGACGAGCGCCTCCGCATAAACGCCTTTGACTGGGACGGCCCGGACGGCTTCCCCGAGATAATGAAGTCCGGCGGATTCGACGCCGTCATCGGGAATCCGCCGTGGGGCATCGATTTCTTCCCGGAGGAACTGGAGTTGCTGCGGCGTTCCCTCGTGTCAGCCGGGGACCGGAGCGTCGATTCCTACACGGTGTTTCTCGAATCTGCGCTGGCTAGATTGAGGCCAGGTGGGTTACTCGGCTTCATCACCCCTGACACTCTGCTTAGAAAAGACGACCGAGCGCAGCTGCGTGAGAAACTCCTGACAAGTACCCGACTGGTGCAGCTCGTCGAGACAGGCCCGGTCTTCCCTGCTGTCCGAGACACTTGGTGCCTAGTATCCATAGTAGAGAACCGCCCGCCGACGCACGGCGACCTAATCGAGCACCGGAAGATAAGCAGGTTCATCGTCGCGGCAGAGGACCGACTTGCTAGATTCGGTCAAGGCAGATGGGATGATGTCTCCGAGTCAGCCCAGCTTGGCTGGGTCAGACGACCTGGAAAGATCATCGGATATTTAGCGTCTGACCAGGCTCAGAGGGTCATTGAGAAGGTTGCTGAATGCCCGCGGCTCGGGGAACTGAGGCAGAACTTCGTACTCTCGCGTGGCGAAGAAGGTAGCAAGTTCGCCCTGCAGCAGCACAAATCCGGAAAGTTCCGCATGGTAATACCGAAGGACGTCGAACGCTACCGAGTCGGCGAGGGCACACGAGTCACCGAGAGTTCTCTTACGCCCACCAAAGTCGACGCACTCTACAAGCATCCCAAAATATGGTGCATCCGCATACAGAAGATGCGCTGGCTACAGAGGATTGTGAGTACCTTTGATGGGTCACGCGACTCTGCCGGGATGAAGACCCTTCAGATTATCGTCTCGCCGCATGACGACGAGGACGCGCTGAAGCGTCTTCAGGCAGTTCTGGCTTCACGGCTTGCGAACTTCTGGTGCATCAACTTCCTAGCGGACGACATGAATCAGTCTTACCTTGAGCAACTCCCCGTCGCCGCGCCAGTACTCAAGCCATACCCGACCGGGCGCAGGTTGGTCGAGTTGGTCGAGCGGATGCTGGACCTGCACAAGAAGCTGCCCAAGGCCAAGGACGCGGCGAAGACGACAATCGAACGCCAGATTGCCGCGACCGACAAGGCGATTGACGAGTTGGTGTATGAGCTGTACGGCCTGACGGACAAGGAGATTCGGATTGTGGAGGGGGCCAGCACTTGAAGAGCAGACGAGGGGCCGCGTCCGCTCCCTGGACATCTGCCGAGGACCGCGTGCTGCAGCGGTACGTGCAGCGGGTGCTGTTGGGCCGGTATAGCCTGGCCAGCGAGGCCGCGTCGTCGTGTCATCGGGAGCTGGCGCGGCTCCCGGGTTTCAACCGGACCGAACGCGCCGTCTTCGGCCGGATGTGCGAGCGGCTGAACGAGGCCGGCCGCCGCGTCCGCAGACCTTGGACTACCGGCGAAGAACGCGTCATCGACCACTGTGTCCGGGAGTTCGCCGCCGGGTGCCACGAGTCGGTCAACGGCGCCGTGCGTGTTTGCCGGGAACGGCTCGCGCGCCTGCCCGAGTCGGCGCGACCGCCCGGAGGACCACGGGGCATCGAGGCGGTGAAGACGGTCCTCGTCCGGCGAACCGCGCCATTCCGCCGTCACGGTCGCTGCACCAAGTGGAGCCCGGAGGAAACCCGCATCGCCGAGCGGTTTGCGCTGCGCCTGCGCGACGGTCGGTTTCGAAACACCGCGGAGGCAGCCGCCGCCTGCGCCCGGGAATTCGCGCGGCTGAACCGGCCGAGCCCCGGGAGACTTGCTCCGGCTTGGCCGCGTACGCTCAATTCCGTCAGTCGACGGCTGTGGAGGCTGGCTCGCGCCGCGGGCCGGCCGGCCTGGCGGTCCCGGTACAAGGACTGGGAGCAGGCCGTGATCGGCGGCTACGCGCAGGCGCTGGTGCAGGGCCGGTACCGTGACCCGCTGGTCGCGGCCCGGGACTGCCGTCTGGAACTGTGCCGGCGGCGCGGCAAGCGTCGGGGGCCGGACATTCAGGTGCGCGGCCTGACGGTGCTCCGCAACCGGCTGTGCCGGCTGGCAGGCGGGCAGGGTTGGTCCTGGCATGAGCGGCTCTGGCTCCCCGGGGAGAAGCGGATACTGGACCGCCATGTCCGCCGGCTTGCCCGGGCGAACCCGCCCTCGCTGCGGCAGGCTGCGCGCGACTGCCGTCGTGAGTTGCGGGAACTCCACGCGCGGCTGAACCGGAGCGACCCGGCCCGGCGCAAGGCGTATCGCGAGCGCACCTATGCGACGCTGCTGACCTACCTGGGCCGGATGTCCAAGCAGGCCGGGCGTGCCGCCCAACCGCGCTGGACCGACCGGGAGAAGCGAATGCTGCGCAAGTATGCCCGCGCCGTCATCAGCGGGCGGTATTCCACCTCCAACGAGGCCGCTGACGCGTGCTACGAGGAGCTGTTCAAGCCCGTTTCCCGGGAGCCGGGGTCGGTGCTGGTCCGCGGCCGGACCACCCGGACCAGGGCAGCCGTCCGGGACCACATGCGCAGGGAGGCTCACCGTCTCGGCGAGCGCTGGCCCAAGACCAGGTGGACCGAGAATGAGCTGGCGCTGCTGAGCCGGGCCGTGGACTGGTACGAACGGCAACGCGGTACCCGGCGGCTCCGCCCCGGCGAGGCCGCGGTCCAGGGTCTGCAGTTGGAGCTGGAGCAGGTTGGCAGCCATCGCGGGCTCGAGGGCTGCCGGGGCCGATTCTGGAAGGAATGGCACCGCCGACACGGGGCGTGATGCGGGCGGCAGTGCGGACAGCCCTGTCGAGCGGATGCTGGACCATTCGGCAGGCACAGGGCAGGCTCGGCACATGAAGCTGCCCAAGGCCAAGGGTGCGGCCAAGACGACAGGCGTGCTGCGTCCGACGCAGTTCCTGCGCCAGATTGCCGCGACCGACAAGGCGATTGACCAGTTGGTGTATGAGTTGTACGGGTTGACGGATAAGGAGATTGCGATTGTGGAGAGCCCGACACGGTGACAGGTGACGTACAGCCGGCCCGGAATCACCTGACACCGGACCAGCGCTTTCGCCTGTACCTGGACGAGTCCGGCGACCATGTGCTCAAGGCGTTGGAGAAGGAACAACACCGGTACCTGTGCCTGCTCGGCTGCTGGTTCAAAGGCGATGCGTATGCCGGTTTTCACGCGGAACTGGAGGCGTTCAAGCAGACGCACACGCCACACAGCCCGGACGAGCCCGTTGTCCTGCACCGTGAGGACATCGTCAACCGCCGCGGACCGTTCTGGCGTTTGCGCGACGAGCAGGCGCGGGAGGCCTTCGACCGGGACCTGGTGGATCTCATCTCGCGAACGGATTTCTCTCTGGTCGCCATCGTCATTGACAAGGCCGAACTGCGCGCCAAGTACCCCACGCCCTCGCATCC
>JAFGRF010000369.1 GCA_016935295.1 Caldifarciminota bacterium
CGCTGCGCGAGCGCACTTCCGACATACCCGCGCTCGTGCGGCGCTTCGTCGAAGAGTGCAACAGAGAAACCGGACGCAGCATCGTCGGCGTCGCTCCTGATGCACTCCGCATCCTGCTCTCCTACCAGTGGCCCGGCAACATACGCCAGCTCCGCCAAGCGGTTTTCCGGGCCGTGCTGCTGGCAGAAGGCCCGCTCATCACCCTGGCTGACCTGCCGGAAGAAGTAGTGGGAACACCGGCTGATCAGGCCAGAACGGCCCCGCCTCCGTCCCGCCGCTCCGCAGCCGAAAAGAGCCTGCCCGACCTGCTTCGGACCTGCCTGGCCGACAACGACGGGAACATAAGCCGGGCCGCACGCGACGCGGGCTACAGCCGCGTCCACTTCTACCGGTTGATGAGGAAACACGGAATCACCCGACCGAAGTAGCAGACGCCCTAGGCCCTGCCCGCGCCACCAACTTGACCGATGTTACATGAGGTGATACACGATGTTACAGCCCTCTGCGTTGCCGGCGACCGATCAGCCCCGACTGCGCCCCGCGGATCTCACGGCACGGAACTTGCACCGCGCTTCCCTGAAGAATCACGCGAAAGGAGCCCAAAATGCCGAACCTGACCAAACGAGACGGCACCAAGCAGCCTTTCCAGAGGGAAAAGGCTGAAAACGCCCTGCGCCGGGTCGGCGCGGCCGATGCTATAGTCAAGTCAACGCTCGACAAAGTCGTCCCGAATGAGGGCGAGACCACATCGTCATACCGCAATCGGCTGCTCGCCGAACTGAAGACAGCTGCCCCGGGCACAGCCGGGAGGTATGAAGCAACCCGGCGCCTTCAGCTTCAGAAAGCCGATGAGGTGGGCGAAGGAACCGCATGGGTGAACCCGACTACGGCCCGCTACTATGGCTGGAAGCCCGGTGATGCACTCAACGTCATCAACGGTGAAAACACCCTCAAGGTCACAGTCCAGGAAGCAGCCAAGGCCGGAGAACGTAACGTCCTGTTGAATCCCAAGGCCATTGGCTCGCTGGGTGCGACGGAAGGGACAAGAGTCAGCCTGAGCCGCCAGCAATAGACAGCCTCCTGTTGCGCTGCGGCTTTGCCCGGGCGGCTGCGGCCGCCCGGGCAAAGGCGTTCCCGGGGCATCGTGTCTCGAACGCCGAACGGCCGGGACGCAGGCCGGCAGCGCGGTTGTCTGTACAGAAGCACGGCGACATTGTGAAAGGAGCCATCCATGAAGGCAAAGACCGTGAAGCTTGTCGCGGCCCCGAACGACGTGGATCGCCGACTCGTGAACCTCGCGATCCGGAGTTCCGCCTATGAGCGGGCTGCGACCGACCGCAGCCCGACGCCGCTTGCCTTCTGGGGACAGAAAGCAAGGCTCATGTACAAGAACGGACTTAAGGAACGCGAACGCCGGCTCCGAGCACTGGCAGCAGAGCTTGAAGGTTGGCGGCTCCATCTGAGACTGACCTTCAAGGCGGTCCCGGTGCAGCGGCTCTACCGCCGGAAAGGAGTCGTTCCACCGAGCGGAATCCGCGCTCTTTCGACGCGCAACGACTTCCACCTGGTACAAGTCAGCGGCCGTTTTGCGGTCTCCGACAGCACCGACCCCGCTGATGCCCGTCTGGCCCTGCGTTTCAGCACGAACGGCAGGTCTGCAGCTCTCAAGCCGGCAGTGCACTCGTTCTTTCCGAAAGCGGGGCTAAGACGCTACGGAGCCACCGATGTACTTGTCGGGCTGCGCTCGACGCTCCGGTTCTGGGTGGCGGCAGCCCCTGACGGCACGCTCATCGAAGACCGCGACCGGATTCCGGAACCCGTCTGCGCCGACCTCGTCTATGGCCCGGTCAAATACCGGTTCGGAAAGACCCGGGCGGCCGGAGCCGGAAACGGCCGGCCCATGCTGGAGTGGTACTTCGCGGGTGCGTCTCTCACCGACGGCGCGAAGTTCGACAACATGGTCGTGCTGCGGACTGCCCAGGAATCAGAGTTCTGTACCATAGGTGCAACGCTGGGGGTCAATCTGAAGCTGCCGACCGGATTGCAGCCCCTGCTCGGCAGAAACCGGGTCATCCGCGACAGCCGAACTCTCGCGCTACCCGTGACCGTAACGAGCCCGCACTGACAACAGGCGGCTGCGGCTACTGCGAAGGGCTCTCGGCCTGACCGGGCGACGGCACGACTAGGACCGGACGCGTGGCAGTGCGAACGACCTTTTCCGCAACCGAACCGAAAGCAAGACGACGCCAACCGGTCCTCCCGTGCGTGGCAATCACAATCAGGTCCGCAGCCTCCTGTTCGGCGAGCCTCACAATCGCCTCGGCGGCCTGGCCCACCTGCACAATAGTCCGACAGACAAGGCCGGGTGGCAGCTTCTCGACAACCAGCCGATCCAGATCCTCGCGGCTCTGGCGTTCCGAATCACGCTCATACTTGTCGATTTCGGTTGCGCTCGGAAGCGTCGCCATCCGCTCCGGCGTCACCACAGGTGTCAACGGCGGCGGCGGCAGGACGTGCACGAGAACGAGCTCGGCACCGAAATGAACGGCAAATTCACCCGCGGTCACGACCGCCGGAAAGCCGGCAATGCTGAAGTCGGTTGCGGCGAGCAGTCGGCGAATGGGCAACATAGCTATCTCCGATCCGCGGCGCGTCGCCCTGCAACCGCAGCGCTGTCGCTTCCACTCGCAGGTTGGGCGTACATGCGCGTTTCCTGAGGAATTGTAGTCCTGACGCCGGTCCGGTCAAGCACCGGCACCCGCACTTCGCCCGGCATGACCCGGGACCGCGACTGGGACAACCACTGAGGCCACAGCGAACACCGAGAGGGTGAAGCCAGAACCGGGTCCGGCTTCTCTCCGTCTCCGCGCCTTCTGTGGTTCGATGTCGGAATCAGGGGGGATGGTCCCAACTTGACATGAATGCAACACCGGGTAGTTTCTCGTCGTGAGGTTGTTCCCTCGCTTCCGCGTTATCCGCACCGACCGCCGGCTGCCGGGCTGGCTCGAGGCGTTCCGCTGGACCACGACCGGGCTTGTGTTCCTCGCCTTCGCCATCGTGGTCCTGGTCTGGGGCTACCGGATCGAGGCCTTCGGCGTGCTCCGCTGGCTGATGAATGCCCTGAACCCGGTGGTGGTCATCGTCACCCTGGTGGACGTAGTCCTGGGCTTCATGTTCGCGCCCGAATTCGGACCCTACATTCGGCGGCGCTGGCTCGACCTCACCATGCTCATCCCGATTCTCGCGGCCCTGGTCAGCGGCCATTCCGCCCTCCTGCTCATCGCCCTGCGCCAGTTCATCGTGCTCGGCCAGTCGATTACCTACTCACGCCACTTTGGCCGCGTCATCGTCGATGTCCGCCGGCAGCCGCTGCGGCTGCTCGCAGTGAGCTTCATCGCACTCATCGCACTCGGCACGCTCTTCCTGACGTTTCCCGCCGCCGCTTCATCCGGCCACGCGACCGGTCTGATGGATGCGCTGTTCACGTCCACATCCGCAGTCTCCACCACCGGCCTCGTCACAGTGGACACGGGAAGCCACTACTCGGTCTTCGGCCAAGTGGTTATAGCGCTGCTTTTCCAGGTTGGCGGGCTCGGCTACATGGTTCTGATTGCCCTGATAATCTACGGCGTCGGCGGCCGACTCTCGCTCACCGGGCAAGTACTGCTGCGCGAGTCCATCAGCACTCCAAGCACTCTCGACCTGCGCAAGTTCGCCCTGGCCGTCATGGCCTCCACATTCGTAATCGAGACGGCGGGCGCCGGACTGCTGGCCCTGTGTTTTCTTGGCCGCATGCCGTTTTGGACAGCGGTATACTCGGGCGCGTTCCATTCGGTATCAGCCTTCTGCACTGCGGGCTTTGGGCTGTACTCAGACAGCTTCACCGCCTATCAGAACCACCTCGGGGTCAACCTTGTTCTGAACCTGCTCTCAATCGCCGGCGCGGTCGGATTCTCGGTGCTCTATGACTTGGCGAGAGCTGCGCGCAACCGGCTGGCGGAAAGGACTCCGCGCGGCAAGCTGTCGGCCCACAGTCGCCTCGTGCTCACGACCGGCGGGCTGCTTGTCCTGATCGGGACGGTCACTATCGTTTTCTCGGAGTGGCGCGACCCGACGCCGCCCGCGCCGTTTCGCTTCGTCCAAGCCACCTTCCAGGCGATTTCGGCCAGCACGACGACGGGGTTCAACTCAGTACCCATCGGCACGATGTCGGCCACGGGCCTCTGGCTTGTCACGCTGCTGATGTTCATCGGAGCGGGACCGGGAGGCACGGCCGGCGGCATCAAGAACACCACGTTCGGCGTCATGGTCGCGCACCTCTTCTCTTACCTGCGGGGGCAGCAGCAAACGACCATCTTCGGCCGGGAGGTGCCGGCCCGCACCATCAGTTCGGCTCTCCTTGTGACCGTCGGAGCCGCACTGTGGGTCAGCCTCGTCCTCTTGGCAATGACCTTGACCGAGAGTGTCCCGTTCCTGCCTCTGCTGTTTGAGGTCGTCTCTGCCTTCGGCACGGTCGGCCTTTCCACCGGCATCACTGCTGCTCTGTCGATGACTGGAAAGCTGCTCATCATCCTGACCATGTTCTTCGGACGGGTGGGGCCGATCGCCTTCGGCATGTCGCTCCTCAGGCAACCCCAGCCAGTTTCCATCCGCCATGCCGAAGCAGACATCATCATCGGCTAGCCAGCGTACGGTTGACATTCGCTCCTCTCCGGCTAGCTTATCAGGGATCGTGAAGAACCATACTGATGCGGTGCTTCCGCGGAGGAACCGAACATGAAGCAGTTTGCAGTCATCGGCCTCGGCACCTTCGGCCAGCGCGTCGCCCGCGCCCTGATGCAGAAAGGCTCGGAGGTGGTCGCCATCGACAGAGACCCGGCCAAGGTCGAGTCGGTCAAGGAGGACGTCACCAGGGCCGTGTGCCTCGACGCCACCCAGGAAGACCCCCTGGCCCGTTCCGGCGTGCTCGACCTCGACGCAGTGGTCGTGGCCATGGGCGAACACATGGAGGAGGCGATTCTCACCACCGCCCTGCTCAAGCGCCTCGGTGCCGGGTACATCGTAGCCCGGGCCGCCACCGAGCTCTACGCCCAGATACTCCGGAACGTCGGGGCCGACCGCACGGTGCTCATCGAGGAACAGATGGCCGACCAGGTCGCCAAGACCATGGTCGCGCCCGATGTCATCGATCAGCTCCAGCTCTCCTCCGGCCACTCCCTCATCGAGATGAAGGCCCCGCGCGAGATGGTCAACAAGAAACTGAACGAGCTCGACATCAGGCACCGCTACAAGATCAACATCATCGCCATCAAAAAGCGGATTCAGTTCCTCACCGAGGACGGGGAGCCGAGCGTCAAAGAGACGACCAACGACGTGCCCGGGCCCGACGACAAGATTGAGGCCGGCGACATCCTGGTCGTGGTCGGGGCCGACGAAGAGCTCGAACGGTTCGCCCAGGGCAAGTGATGCTCCCGACCAGGCGGAGAGCCGGCGCGCAGCCCGGGCCGGGCCGTATCCAGACCCGCATCATGCTCGCCATGCTCCTCTCCTCGGCTCTGGTTGCGCCGGTGATCATCCTCTCGCTCTTCTACATCAGCCAGATCAACCATCTGCTCGACCGCATCGTCAATGTCGACGTCGAACTCATCCGCCTTGCCGATGACGTCACCGTCACCTTCCTGGACGCGCGCCGGAGCGAAAAGAACTTCCTCCTCTACCGCGACACGGCCTATCTCGCAGCCGCGCGTACAGGCGCCTACAGGGTCGATACCATCTGCACCAGGGGCCGCGCTATTGACAGCGACGTGTCACCGCTCTTTGATTCGATCTCCCAGGACATCGGCCGCTACCGTCGGCAGCTCGACACGCTGGCCGCCCTGCTCGGGCCCGGGGCCAACATCGCCTACCCGCAGGCGCTGCTCCGACTCCGGAACGAGCACCAGCGGCTCCTCGACCTGGCCGAGGCAACGACAGATTCACTTCGGCGCGACTCGGCCCTGGCCGCGGCCGAACGCCTCTCGGCCGAACGCGAACTGCCGGTCACCGGACTCATCGGCCGGGTGCTCAACGAGCAGCTCCGCGCGACCGAAACGCGCGTAACGTTCCATGCCGCGGCCATCGGCACCTACGCTGCCACCCGAACAGGTGAAAGCCGGGACCGGGCGCAACAGCTCTCGGTCTGGGGACAACGCAACATCGCGACCGTCCTGCTTCTCGTTCTGGTCGCGCTCGTCTGGGTCGTCGTCAGCATGCCTCGCGGCCTCGTGCTCCCGCTCAAACGCATCGCCAACGCGCTGGGCCGGGCCGAGCGCGGTGACTTGAGCGCCCGCATCAAGGTCCGCGGCCGGGACGAACTCGACCAGCTCGCCCGGCAGCTCAACCGCGTCTTCACGCGCATCCGCGAGAACGATGACCGGAAGACCAGCTACATCCAGCTCCTCGAACAACGATTCCGGCTCCTGGCAGCCGACATCGCCGAAGGCGTGCTCGTGTTCGACCGCACGCCCAACCTCGTCTACGCCAACGCCGCGGTCGAGTCCCTGCTCGGCCGACCCGTATCCGAGGCCCGCGGCCACGCCCTGGCCGAATTCCCCGGGCTCGCCTTCCTTGCCGACCCGGTCGAAGACACGCTTTCCG
Source organism: Caldifarciminota bacterium (assembly GCA_016935295.1). Lineage (GTDB taxonomy): Bacteria > Hydrothermota > Tepidihabitantia > Tepidihabitantales > Tepidihabitantaceae > UBA2258. Next base: position 6,637 of record JAFGRF010000369.1, read on the forward strand.
GTTCCAGCGCACACCAGGAATGCGGCATCCTGCCCGGACTCCCATCCTCCGCGGTCTGCATCGAAGTCTTGCGCGACAACACCGGCGCGGTCGCCGGGGCGCTGGTAGTCATCACCAACCCGCAACCGCCCGCGCCCGAGGAACCGGCCGAATCCGGACCCGCCTCCTGAGTCCGTCCCGGGCAAACAGAAACGGGCGGAAACCGACAGCGGATTCCCGCCCGCTTCTCGCTCCAACTTCCGGCTGTCAGCCGTTAGCTGCAAGCCGTAGGCGGTCTCACGGCAGCGGCGCCGCGACGTTGAAGACGTCGGTGCGGATCGCC
>JAFGRF010000370.1 GCA_016935295.1 Caldifarciminota bacterium
TCCGGTCTTCCGTCCCCGGTCTCCCGTCTCCAAACCCGACCGCCGGCCTGACCACTACTCCTGTCGACGTCTCCGTGCGTTCGGTCGAGGCGCTCAGCCTGACACTTCCGGTCTGGGGTATGCCGACGAAGACCACGCGGCTTGGCAGGTCCGGCTCGCCCGGCTCCGCGAGTCGGGCACAGCCGGAGGCCGAAACCGCAACGCCCTCAGCGGCGCTCAACGTGCCGAAACTGTCGGCCGCCAGTTCCAGCACAACACCTCGCGCACTCGAACTCAGCACGCGCAGCGCTTCGTCCGGACGTGAAGCGAGCATCCGCTCGGACGCGGTCTGCCCGACCGCGCTCCGCGCCACCGGTGCGCTTGTCGCGGCATTCAGCGGAGGTCGAGTTACAGCAGCGCCGTCTTGACCGAGCACCGGCGCTATCAGGATTGTCGCAAGCAGGGGAAAAAGACCCAGACTGGCAAGGCGGGCGATTCTAGTCATACCACAGAGATGTTATGTCATGCTCCTCCTCTAGTCAAACTCATGCCGACGCTCTACGCCTCACGCATTGCGCTCTCAGCCGAATCTGCGTCCGTCTGCGTTCCCATCCGTCCTAGTCCGCACTTCTGACTTCTGCAATCTGGCTTCTAGCTTCTGACTTCGCCTGCTCCTAAGTGACAAGCCCTACCACCGCTCCGCCCAATACGAGCCATATCGGGTCAAGCCGATACCGCAGCAGCAGCACGAGCGCGAGCGGAGCTGCCACTGCCTGCGCCGGGCCGGTTATCGCGCTTCGACCGATGAAGAACGTGGACGCAAGCAGCATCCCGGTCACTGCCGGCATAACACCGGAGAGGAATCCTCGTACGAATACGTTAGATGATACCCGGCGGTAGACGTGAATCAACCCCAGTATCAGCAGGCCGGACGGCAGGAACATGCCGAGCGTCGCGATCAGTGCGCCGGGCAGGCCCAGCACCTTGTACCCGACGAACGTCGCGGTGATAGCGACCGGGCCGGGAGTAAGCTGCCCGAGCGCGACGCCGTCGATGAACTCCTTGGCGGTGAGCCAGCCGCGAATATCCACCACTTCGTGCTGGATAAAGGGAATCGCGGCGAACCCGCCGCCGAAGATAACCGTACCCATCTTTACGAACACAGACAGCAGCTCGCCGGCCCGCTGGATCGCCGTCGGCCCGGCTGCTGCCGCGACTACGAACAACGACAGGTATGGAACCAGCGCCATCATCCACCTGCGGTTTCCCGGTCCTCTTCCGCCCGGCTTGAAGCTTGAGGCTTGAAGCTTGGAGCTCCCAGGCTTGCCGCCTTGCCCTCCGGCCTTCGGTTCCTGGCTTTTTCCTCCTTCCTGCCTCTGTTCGCCGCCTCCAGCTTCCAGCTTATCGCTTCTCGCTTTTGCCTTCGTCCGGCCTGCTCCCTCTATCCCGCTGTCCCTTGACCTCTTGCCGCTCAGCAGTATCCCGAGGATTCCGCACCCGACTACGACCAGCAGTACGTCGAATCTCAGGAACAGGGCGACTGCGGCTATTGTGCCGATGACCAGCCCCTGCCAGCTCTTGATGTTCGACCTGCCGATTGACCACGTGGCCCAGGCCATGATTCCGACCACCACGGGTTGCACGCCGGCAAAAAGCCTCGCCACGAACGGAACGCTGCCATAGGCGAAGTACAGCCAGCTCAGCAGGCACATCAGCACGAAGCTAGGGAACAACAGAGCAGCCGCAGCCACAGCCATACCCTTGGGACCACGCAGCTCGTATCCGATGTAGTAGGAGTAGTTGGATATGAACGGCCCGGGCAGCATCTGTCCCAGCGCCACGCCGACCCCCAACTGCTGGTCATCGAGCCAACGCCGCTTCTCCACCACCTCGTTGCGCAGCAGCGCCAGCATTCCCAGCCCGCCGCCGAACCCGATGGTGCCGACTTTGGCAAACGACCGCGCGATGTCGAGCAACCGCACACGGACAGGGACCTGACCCGGAGCTGGTTCGTGTCTCGACCGCGGATCACTCGCTGCCATCCGGCTATTCTAGTCCCGAGACGGTTCGCTGCAAGCCGAACCCGTCCGGTTTGACAGAGCGGCGGACCCTTGGGTAGCATCTATCAGGTTCGATATGGAGTATCTGGTCTACGCGCTGCTGGGCATCGGCCTCGCTGCGGCCTGCGGGTTCCGCGTGTTCGTGCCGTTCCTCGCCATCAGCATCGCCGCCATGACCGGGCAACTCAAACTCGCACCCGACTTCGCTTGGCTCGGTTCCTGGCCGGCGCTGGTTGTTTTCGCCGTCGCCACCGTGGCCGAAATCGTCGCCTACTACGTGCCCTGGCTTGACCACGTGCTCGACGTCGCAGCCACTCCTGCGGCAATCATCGCCGGCATCGTGGTCACGGCTTCGGTTGTGACCGGCATGAGCCCGGTATTGCGCTGGTCGCTTGCCGCCATCGCCGGCGGCGGAGTCGCGGCTGCGGTCCAGCTTGCCACTGTCGCCCTGCGCCGGGCCACGACCTATGCTACCGCCGGGTTCGCGCACCCGCTGGCCGCGACGGCCGAGACCGGCGGCTCGGTCGGGATGTCGGTACTGAGCGTACTGATCCCGCTGGTCGCCGGAATCCTCGCGCTCCTGCTGATTGTCGTCGCCGCCCGCTGGCTCAGCCGGCGCCGGGCGCCTTCCCGGTCGCGAGCTTGACATCATCTCCAGTTTCGGCTAGTAATTGTCCGGAGGCAACCATGACTACCAGACTCTCAGCCCTGCTCGTTCTGTTCGCCCTTGTCGCTCTGGCCGAGACGCCGGCATTCGACGCACCGGTGGAAATCGAAGCAAACGGTACGCCGATAAACGTCGGCACCGGCGGCAACGCCTCGCCGTTCCTGGTCGACTGGAACGGTGACGGCAAACAAGATTTGCTGCTCGGGCAATACCTCTACGGAAAGATACGGTTCTACGCCAACACGGGCACCAACTTCGACCCGACCTTCGGGGACTTCCAGTATCTCCAGGCCGACGGCTCCGACATCTCCCTGACCTACGGCTGATGCCAGGGCTCGACAGTCGCCGTGTGCGACTGGAACAACGACGGGCTCCTCGACCTCGTCACCGGCGAACGGAACGGCTACTATACGTTTTTCCGCAGAAAGCCCGACAGCACCCTGACCAACGCCGGCCGCATACAAGCCAACGGAACTGACATCACCACGGACAACAACTCGTGGCCGACTGTGGTCGACTGGAATCTCGACGGCCGCAAAGACCTGCTCGCCGGACAGGAAGGCATCGGCGCTCCCTGCAACGTCTACGTCTACCTGAACGAAGGAACCGACTCGGTGCCGGCCTTTGGTGACTCGACGCCGGTACTCCACAACGGCAGTCGATTCACCGACTACCGCTGCGTTCCCCTGCTGCTCGACCTTGATGGCGATGGAAAGAGAGACCTCGTTCTGGGTGAGTGGTACAGCTCGGTGCGCCTGTACTCGAACGTCGGCACCGACACCAACCCGGTCTTCAATACCTATGTCAACCTGGTCGAGCCTGACCCGGTCAACTACTCGAACGGCAACCCGCCCCGCGTCAACTTCACCGACTGGGACGGCGACGGCGACCTCGACATGATAACCTGCGACTACTACGGCTCGGTCTTCCTCCGCGAGAACATCACCGCCGCCGGCGTGAAGGAAACGATGAACGAAGGACGAAGGACGATGGACGCCGGGATGACCCTTGTCCGGGGCGTCCTCAATCTGCCCGCGTCAGCTTTCACTCTTCACTCTTCGCTCTTCTCTCTTTCCGGACAGAAGGTCCTCGACCTATCGCCTGGCCCCAATGACGTCGGCGCCTTGAGCCCCGGCGTCTATTTCTGCCGTCAGACGGCAGGCTTCGCATCGTGCGACCGGGCGTCAGGCGTGATGCGTGATGCGTCCGGCGTCCTGACCAAGGTCATCCTCGCGCGCTAGCCAGCGACCGGTGACCGCGAGCCGTCCTGGAAGCGCGATTCGGTCGGTCAA
>JAFGRF010000060.1 GCA_016935295.1 Caldifarciminota bacterium
ACGCCAGACCGACGCACAACCGTCGGGGGCCGCCCCGGCGAACTCCCTCACACCGTCCAGGTCAAGGTCACCGACAGCGAGCACGCCTGCGACGAGACTCGGGGCAGTCCAGGCCAGCGAATACTGGTCGTTCCCATGATTCTCAACAACCACGGTGTGGTCCAGCCACACTGAATCCGTGACAAAGTCGAGGATATCCTCGGAGTTGTCGGAGTCGAGGTAACCGGCTAGCTGGGCGACAGGGATAAACCCCGCGCCGGGAAAAACCTGGAAGGCCCATGTCGTGGAGTCCGGCAGTGAAACCTCGGTGCGCTGTTCGAGATTGCTGAGGATCGTCGGCCCGCCCGACAGACTATCGAATTCCCAATTGTGGCCCACAAGATCAATAAGTCCATCCTGGTCCGGGTCCCCAACATCGCCGGGTACGAAATAGGCACGGTTGATGCCCGGTAGAGGCGGCGACTTGCACGTATCTGCCCAAAGCAGCAGCCAGCGGTTGAAAGGGAGGAATCTCCCTATCTCCAGTCGTAGCGGGTTCGTAGCCATGCTGTCGGCCCGGCCGCTACGATAGATCATCTCCAAGAGCCCATCATGGTCCAAGTCGCGGATGGGCATGTAGCTTTCCGGGCCACCCGACTGGTTTGACGGACTCATGTACATGACCTGCTTCAGTCGCAGAGCTTCGGCCCGGGCCGACGGGCCGGCCAGCATGGCCAGGGCAAGGGCGGGCAGGAGGAATCCTCCTGCCCGCTTCACCGTGCTAGCTAGCGTTTGACGACCTTCGCAGATGCGGAGTATCCCTGGCCAGCAATACGGCAGTAGTAGACTCCCGCAGGCGTCTGACGTCCATCTTCGTCAGCGCCGTCCCAAGAGGCGACGCCGCCTCCCCTTGCCTCGCGCTGCAATGCGAGTCGGCGGACAAAGCGCCCGCTCGCGTCGTGTATGCAGGCGGTTGCGCCGGGGTCCAATCCTGCCTCAAACCGGATGAGGCATCGGCCGGAGAAGGGATTCGGCGCGGCCACGAAGCTCTCGTGCAGTGGGCCGACGGACCCGGCCAACGCCCCGTCTCCATTCCTTCCTTCTGTCTTCTCGTATACCTTAACCGTGTTGGCCAGACAGGCAAACGGCCCCGCTTCCCTGACAACCTCAACTCTGGCACGTGTATCCTTGTATGCCGCACGCGGAATAGTCACGTGGACTGTATCGCAGCTCGAGGGACCAAGCTTGACCCGGGCGACCAGAACCCCGCCAATCTCGATTCTCTGCGTGATAGTAGTTCTCTCTCCGTTGTACAAGATGCACTCCGCGAGGTAGCCACGAGACGGGTCCAGGTATGGCAATACGTACCTGAGTCGCGACAGGCCGTAGTCGACCCGCATCTCTCCGTATGCCTTGTAGCCACTACGCTCCACGCAATACGGCGATTGCAGAGACTCGCCCAGTACCGCCTTCAGATACGTCGGATACTCCAAGTTGCCCAGGAAACTCGGGATGTACCTGTATCGTTTGTAGTGTATGAAGTCGGTGTATGGATAGGATAGATCCTCCTGCGACCAAAGCGCGTGAAGATAGATGCTCCACGGCTCAGGCAGCACGGGATTCATGACCGCGTTCTGCGGCCACATGTTGTTGAACTCCGGGGCCGAGCTTATCATCACGGGACCGGATCCGGGAAACGCGGCGTAGACCTCAGTGCGCGTTGGCTCACTGCACTGCTCTTGCCAAGTCGTGGTTGTACCTGTACCGCACTGCGGGTAGTCGGACTCCGCTGCAGGCGACTGGCTGATATTCTCCGGTGCCGCTGTCGGGTACCATGTCCCGTCCAGAAGGTACCGAGACCTCCGCCGGACGTCTCCGATGTTCTGGTCCTGGGCATTTGGCCCGCGCCACGAACAGTGGACGTACTCGCCATCAGCGTCAATCGATGCGTTCCAATTGTACGCTGACAAGCCTCGTGATATCGGCAGCACCTCATAGTTCCACGTGATAGGTACGTTGTTCCTAATCTGCCCCGGAGTGATGGGTGAAGAGTAGATGTACCAGATATGGCCATCTCTCTGATACGCGATGTGCATGACGTCACTCGGCGTGTAGTCTATCGTCGCCTTGAAGTCGGCGTTCCCCACGTCCAGCAGTGTAGTCGTGACGTTGTACAACGTGTCAAAGGCAAGGAACCAGAGGCACCAGCCTTGACCCGATTCCCAGGTGGAAGTGACCGCATAGACCATCGGTTCGCCCCCGGTGCTGCTGAGCGTGGCGGACAAGGTCCCGACGGAGCCGTAGGTTCCGAACACGCCCATCCACCTCCAGTCCTGTTGGTCGGTGTGGTCTCGCCACACACCTAGATTGAGCCCATACCTTGGCGGATCGAATGCAGCCTGCGACCAGTAGCATACCCATGGATGACCGTCGGTCGGGACGGTCAGCGTGGAGGCGAAACTCCACGGCCACGGGTTTCCGTGGTTGATCGGACCAGTCCAGCTCGTCCCTCCGTCTGTCGAGTACACGAGCTCGAACGACTCCCAGATGCAGTGCACCCAAGGCGTAGAGCTGGTCTGTCCGGGGCTCAGTTGTATCATCCGCGGTTGGTTAGGACCCGTCCCCAGCGACCCCCACCACGACCAAGACTGTTCCGCAACGGCTGGAGCAGCCAAAGCGAGCAGCATTACTGCCAGACCTAAGCAGGCAAGTGATCTCATTGTCGAACTCCTTCTCGTTAGAAAACCCTTCTTTCACAGACTGAGTCTGACGGCCATCCGGCCTCCGCCATCCGTGCGGCGGAAGCCGGTCAGCGGCCCGCGATTACTTCACCTGACTTGTAGGCTGGACTGGAACTATGGATGCGTTCGGCTCTGTGCGCGTGTGGATGCCACACAGAACAGAACAGAACAGAACAGAACAGAACAAAGGCATCTTCGGAACCTTGCTACGCGATTCTACACCTCGCTTTCTGCGTGTCAAGGAACGGACGCAGCCAAGGGCGGCCGGGAGGCCGCCCTTGAACCAGTTGGACTCTAGCTCAGGAAGCCGATTCTTTCCGCTCCTTGCACTCGATGCCGAGGCGCGCCAGTTCGGCCAGCACCGGTTCGGGGAATTCCGGCTCACTTTGCCTAATCCCAATCCCCTCAAGACCAAGGAGTAATGGTATGTGACAAACTACGCCTTGGTGGAACCTCTGAGCCTCGCGCTAGCTCAAACGCCACACCCGGTGTCTTGCTGCCCGGTCCGGCTAGCGCAAGGGACCGGTCGCCAACTCCCGCTGTCGCACGAGTTCAGGGGGAACCGGACGCATGTGCTCATCGCGATGGACCAGCACGGCATCTCTCGCCTGCGCGGCCGCCGCGACCAGGGCGTCAGCCAGAGGGAGCCGACGTGGCGTACGGCAACCGATCGCGAACGCAGCCTTCGCGATGGCAGCATCCAGTGGCACCACTTCGTTGAACAGAAGCTCGTACTCGGAGAGGACGCGCTCAACTCCACTGTCGGCCGCTCCCAGTTCCCGCAGCCGGCGACCCAGTTCAGTCAAGGTCAGTCTGGCAATCATCAGCTCTGTCTCTTCAGCCTCAAACAGGGCCTGGACTTCATCCCCACCGGCTTCCTTACGATAGTGAGCGAGGAGCGCCGACGTATCAAGCAGGTAGCGCACCGTATCAGCCCTCGGCGGCACGGTCTGCAACCAAGTCCGCCACGGCGTCGCGCTCGGGTGACAGTTCCCGACCTGCGCCCAGGAGCCGACGGGCGAGTCTGCCGCGGTCGGGGATGACGCGAACGAGAATCTCGTCCTTGCCCTCCACCGGTTGCCAGTCGAGCCGAGACCCGGGCTTGATACCCATTTTGCGTCCCACCTCGGCCGGAATGATTACCGTATTCTCCCGTGTCACCGTTGTAGTCATGATGTGAGTATAGCCAAGCCCGAGCGCCGAGTCTATATCAGTGCCGGCTAACAGCAAGGGCGGCCGGGAGGCCGCCCTTGAATCAGTTGGACTCTAGCTCA
>JAFGRF010000371.1 GCA_016935295.1 Caldifarciminota bacterium
CAGCAGCTTGAGCGCGCGCTCAATCGTGTTCGGGTCACGGGTCATGTAGACCAGCAGTTCGTCCTTGATCTTCCGGTTAAGCTCGTCGACAACCGAATCCCGCGTGCAGACCGAGCGGGCGAGCTCGGCGTCGCCCCGGGTGAAGGAGTCGAGCGCGTCCTTGAGCATGGCGATGGCGTGCCCGGCCATCTTCGGTATGTCGACCAGCGGTTTGACGGCGGGACGCGCCATCAGGAACAGGGCTGCCCCGGCGATGTTCTCCGCGTGGTCGCCGAGCCGCTCGAGGTCGTTGTTGAGCTTGATGATCATGGCGATGGTCCGGAGGTTGGAGGCCTCGGGTTGATAGAGGGCGATGAGGTTGATGGCGGCGTCCTCGTTCTCAATCTCCATCTGGTTGACACGGGCCTCGTTTGGGCCGGTGACCTGCTCGGCCAGCGCCTGGTCTTTGTTCACGAGCGCTTTGATGCTGTTCTCAATCATCTCCTCGACGATGCCGGCCATCGTGATGAGCTGCTGCTTCAGCCCGGCGATTCTATCTTCAAGTACGGTAGGCAAATCAGTATTCCTCAGATATCCTCCCAGATTATGCGCATTTCCTTGACAGATTCAAGAGCAGCATTGCTAGCGGTTCTATCCGAACTTCCCGGTCAGGAAGTCTTCGGTGCGTCGGTCCTTCGGTTTGGTGAAGATGTTCTCGGTGCGGCCGAACTCGACCAGCTCGCCGAGCATCAGGAACGCGCACCAGTCGGATACGCGGGCCGCCTGCTGCATGTTGTGGGTCACGATGACGACCGTGTAGTCCTGCTTGAGCTGCCGGATGAGTTCCTCAAGGCGGGCGGTCGAGTGCGGGTCGAGGGCCGACGCCGGCTCGTCGAGCAGGACAATCTCGGGCTCGACCGACAGGCAGCGGGCGGTACAGAGCCGCTGTTGCTGGCCACCGGAGAGCGAAAAGGCGTTGTCGTGGAGCCGGTCCTTCACCTCGTCCCAGAGGTTGGCGTGGCGGAGCGCCTGTTCTACCCGCTGCTGGATGTCGGCGTGATTACCCATCCGATGGATGCGCGGGCCGAACGCCACGTTCTCGAGAATGGATTTGGGGAAGGGGTTCGGCTTCTGAAAGACCATGCCTACCCGCTTGCGCAGGTCGATGACATCGGTCGTATCGGCGAATATGCTCTGGCCGTCGATGCGGATGTCGCCGGTGACACGCGTGCCCAGTATCAGGTCGTTCATCCGGTTGACTGTGCGGAGCAGAGTGGACTTGCCGCACCCGGACGGGCCCATGATGGCGGTGACGGCGTTGGGCGGGATCGAGAAAGAAACGTCCTTGAGCACGTGGTTTTCGCCGAACCAGAGGTTCAACTTTTCAACGGTTATCTTGGATTCGGGCATGTCGCTCCTTTCCGAGGCCCGCAGTCCGTTTCTGCGACCGGTGCACCAAGGACAAAGGACGAAGTACAAAGGACAAAGCAACTGCAAAGGCGGAAGTAGCCCTTTGTCCTTCCCGGCATTGCTTTGTTCTTAGTCCTTGCCACTTTGTCATTGCCTCACGCTCAGACCTGCCATTTGTTGGCGCCGGCGACACGCAGGCGGATGACGAACGCGACCGCGTCGAAAGCCAGCACGATGACCAGCAGGACCAGGGCCGTGCCGAAGGCTATCGGCCGCACGGTCGATATCTGGTCGTGCTGGGTGGCGAGCGTGAACAAGTGGTATGGCAAAGCCATGAATTTCTGGGATAGTGAGGTCGGTATAGTGCGGGTGTAGTAGGTGACACCGGTGAAGAGAATCGGCGCGGTCTCGCCCATGGTGCGCGCGACCGCCAGCAGCACGCCGGTGAGGATGCCGGGAAATGCGTATGGCAGGACGTTATGGCGGATTGCCTCCCATTTGGTCGCGCCCAGAGCCATTGCGCCCTCGCGGAACGAGCCGGGAATGGCGTTGATGGCCTCCTCGGCCGTGGCAATTATCCAGGGCAGGTTCATCAGTCCGAGGGTGAGGCCGGAGGAGAGAACGGAGAGTCCGAACTTCAGGCCGGTGACGAACAGGGCCACGCCGAACAGCCCGTAGACTATGGAGGGAATGCCGGCCAGGCTGCGGATAGCGCTGCGGATGGCCCGCGTCAGGAAGTTGGCCGGCGCGTACTCGGAGAGGTAGACAGCCGCGCAGATGCCGACCGGCACCGAGAAGACGAGCGAGACAAAGGTGACGAGCACGGTGCCGACGATGCAGGGCCAGATTCCGCCCTCGGTCATGCCCTTGGTCGGTGCCTGGGTGAGGAACTGCCAGTTGATTACGCCGAGGCCGTTGCGGAAGAGGTAGAAAAACATGTAGAGGATGAAGAGCACGAACAAGGCAAGCGGGACCGCGAGCAGGAGGAATCCGACGTTGTCACCGAACCGGCGCCGGCGCAGCTTTCGGGCAGGAGGGACCGAGGTTTCGGTAGTGCTCATCTGTCACCTTCATGCGAAAACCGGGGACAGTCCCTGGGAGTCGCACAGGGCCCTGCGAAGGGACAGTCCCCGGTTTTCCTCACAGCGTGAAGCTCCGTTTCTCGCGCTTGATGAGCGACTCGGCGATGAGGTTCGTAGCGAGGGCCAGCAGGAAGAGCACGAATCCGAGCGCGAAGAGCGAATAGAAGTGGGTGTCGCCGAACGCCGACTCACCGAGCTCGATGGCTATGGTCGAAGTAATGGTGCGGATCGGGTCGAACAGGCTCTTCGGCATCAGGGCGGCGTTGCCCGCGACCATCAGGACTGCCATGGTCTCGCCGACTGCCCGGCCGAAGCCGAGCATTACCGCGGCGAGGATTCCCGAACGGGCCGCGGGAAGGACGATACGGGTGGCGGTAGTCCAGGGCGTTGCGCCCAGCGCGTACGCGGCCTCGCGGTAGGAGTGCGGGACGACCCGCAGCGCGTCATCCGCGACCGAGATGATGGTCGGGAGGGACATCAGGCCGAGCAGCAGCCCGGCGTTGAGCAGGTTGAGACCGGATGGAACGTTGAAGATGCGGGCGATGAGCGGGGCGAGCACGACCAGCCCGAAGAAGCCGATTACCACCGAAGGAAATCCGGCGAATAGTTCAACCAGTGTCTTCACGGTGACCCGGACCCAGCCCTTGAGTCGCTCTGAGATGAATACCGCGCTGGCGATCCCCAGCGGGATGGCGATGAGAAGGGCGATCGCGGTGCTGGCGAAGCTCCCGAGCAGCAGCGGCAGCAGGCCATAGGACGGCTCGCCGTAGGCGTCCGGGTTCCAGACCGTGCCGAATAGGAACTTGAGCAGCGGCGTACCGGAAAAGGTGCGGACGCCGTAGAACAGAAGGAAGGCCAGGATGCCGAGCAGCACGACCGCTGAGAGGATGGCGTTCGCGAGAAAGACCCCGCGCACCGCCCGGTCCGCGACCTTACGCAATCGCACGCTCGGCATCCCTCTCTAGAGAACGTCGCAGCCCGAGGGGACGCTCGGGCGTCCCCTCGGGCACATAGGGAGGTAGTGAAGCTGCTACAGATTCCCCTGGTTCTTTTCGACCAGCGGCTTGTTTAGCGGGAAGAAACCCTCTTCTTCCACGATCTTCTGGCCGGCCGGACTGAGCTCGAACTCGATGAAGGTTTTGGCCTCGCCGCTGACCTTGCCGTTGGTATACTGGAACAAGGCGCGGGCCAGCGGGTACGTTCCTGCTTCTACTGCGGCCTGGTCGAGCGGTGACGAGTAGCTCTGACCGTCAGCGGAGAGCTCCAGCACGTTCACCTGGTCGCCGGCCTCCCGGGCATACCCCACGCCGACGTAGCCGATACCGCCTTCATCGGCCTTCACGCCCTCAACAATCTGGGCGTTGCCGTTCATCTGGCGCATTGACTGGGCATACTCGCCCTGGACGGCCATCTCGCGGAAGAAGACGAAGGTGCCGGAGTTGGGCTGACGGCCGTAGAGCGAGACCGGCTTCTTTGCGCCGCCGACCTCGCTCCAGTTCTTGATCTTGCCGCGGTAGATGTCACCGAGCTGGGCCACGGTCAGCTTCTTCACCGGGTTCGCCGGGTTGGTTATGACACAGATCCCGTCCACGG
>JAFGRF010000061.1 GCA_016935295.1 Caldifarciminota bacterium
CGGTCTACAACCAGTCGAACGTCATCACTATCATCAGCGACAACCGGACTACCGGCATGACCGGACACCAGGAGCATCCCGGGACAGGCAAGACCCTGACGGGCAAGTTCAGTCCCGTCATCAAACCCGAGGAAATCGCCAAGGCCTGCGGGGTCAAGAACGTCGTCGTCGTCGACCCCTACAAAGTCAAGGAGACCCGCAAGACCGTGCGCGAAATTCTGGCCAAAGACGAACCCGCGGTCATCATCAACCGCCGCGCCTGCGCGCTCCACATCCGGCTCCACAACCCACCCTACAAAATCGACCCGGACAAGTGCAACGGCTGCAAGACCTGCATCACCCTCGGCTGTCCGGCCCTTTCCTTTGTTGGCGGAAAAACGGGGACTGTCCCTTCGCAGGGCCCCGTGCGACTCCCAGGGACTGTCCCCGATTTTTCCGCGTCGGAGACAGCCCCAAGCCGTGGCAAAGCCCTCATCACCGAGGACCTCTGCGTCGGCTGCGGCATGTGCGCCGACGTCTGCCCCAAGGAAGCAATCGCGCAAAGGACCAAGGACGAAGCGGAAATGACGAAGTCCCAGCCCGGGAGGACGGCATGAACATGCCTATCCGTGACATTTCTCCAGTCCGTGCTCGCCTCTTGGTGCCTTGGTGTCTTGGTGGTAGGATCCGGCCCGTGTCCGTTTCGTGTCCTTCGTGCTTTCGTGGCACCAGCTTCGGGGTAGAACGGAGTGCCCAGTGAACCTCCTCGTCTGCGGTGTGGGCGGCCAGGGCGTCATCCTCTTCTCCAATATCATCTCGGACCTGGCAATGACTGCCGGGCTCGACGTCAAGAAATCCGAAGTCCACGGCATGGCCCAGCGGGGTGGTTCGGTCACGACCCACATCCGCTACGCCCCGAAGGTATGCTCCCCGCTCATCGAGGAAGGAACCGCGGATGTCATCGTGGCCTTCGAGATGATGGAGGCGCTCCGCTATATCCACTTCCTCAGCCCCAGAGGTCGGCTCGTCTACGACCCCCACCGCATCGACCCATTGCCGGTGACGACCGGCGCGGTCGAACGGCCCACCGACGAATGGCTCCAAGAACGCCTTGCTGAGCGCGTCCGGCATGAAGCGTCAGGCGTAAAGCGTATTGCAATGTCCGTCCCCGCCTTTGACGCCGCGCTCAAGCTTGGCAACGCCAAGGCACAGAACACGGTCATGCTCGGGGCAATCTCCTGCTTGCTTGAATTCCCGGAAGATGCCTATCACCAGGCCATCTCCCGCCTGGTCAAGCCGAAGTTCGTAGAGCTGAATCTAAAGGCCTTTGCCTCAGGCCGCGCCCTCTGCGGCAAGGCGTAGTCCGACCACTGTAGCCCGGCACTCTCCGGGCAGACAACCTGCGGGCGGGGTCCGGCATCGGGACCCCGCCCGCTTCTGCAGACCGAGCCCTCACGGAAAACGGGGACTGTACCGCGCCAAGTCCGACGTTGGCGCTCCGTGGGACTGTCCCCGGATTTCCGCTGCTAGCCTTCGCCTGTACGGCACTACAGGTGCCGCGACCTTGAAGACGTCGGTGTGGATGCCCTGCCGCACGGCCACGGCAGGGGATTGTGGGTGGGAGCATAGTCTTGATACCGAGAGCGTGGCGGGCTGGTTCTGTCGCGCAAAACCGGGTTCTGGTGACACTGACCGAGGTTGACTATCCGCTGGAGGTCGGCGATAATCTCTCACTGCCGTTCTACAAGGTACACGGCAGAGGCAGCCTTCGGTTGCCGGCCTGACATACAACTCACGTCGGCAGCCCGGAGTGTTGTGAAGCTATTTCCCCGCTCGGCGGGGACGGGGACCGACGGGGCTGCACGAAAGGACAGCGGGTGAGTGGTTTCATCCCGCGCTGTAGTCTGTGTCCTTTTTCGCGCAGCCCCGTTGTCAGCACCCCTCACGCAGTCAGTTCTGTTTGCTCAGGTACAACCTCCCGCTTCTGCTTCCGTCGAACGGCCACTGGCGGTTGTACCGCCGTCGCGCATCGGCGCTGAGCGACGACCATGCCGGCCACGGGCACACCCCGGCCCTGAGATAGACGCAGGCCGGTGCCGCGCAGGCCACGCGGCAACTGACCTGGTCCGGCGTCCTGCGCATGCAGGGCGGGGCCTTCCGCTTGGGATAGCCCAGCCGCTCCGCCTCCGGGTCCGCGAACGGCGACCGCCGCAGGCCCGCGCTGAGCAGGTCAGTATTGTGGGCCGAACGTGCCTTGCCCGTCATTTGTAGTACGTCCAAAGCACGTTGACCTGGGTCTCGCCGACGTCGGCGTGAATCGCGTTCTTCATCACGCCGATGCGCCTGAACCCGGCATTCAACAACGCAGCCATCAGGCGGAAACGGTCGCCGTCGGTATAGACCGCGATGTCCGCGGCCAGCCCCTCAAGGTGGCGGGACATCAGCTTACCGCCCTGCTCCAGATTGTGCAACTGGCAGCGAAAGGCCGATGCAATCGTCATCGGCCCGTAGCTGCCGCGGGCGACTTCCAGCTTCCGGCAGAGCCGCGTCAGGTTGGTCAGGTTGAACGTATGGCAGCAGGGGCACCAGAGCTCGCCCAGCGTGAAGTGCGGCGTCACCCTGAAGTCGGGTCCGAACGCGGGGTCAGTCGGGGCGAACATGGACGTCGTCCTTGAAGCGTACCGGCAGGCCCAACTCAGAGGCCAGCTTGGCCAGTTGCTGCTTCACGTCTCCCCACTTGTACGGGGTGGCGCGGTGGTTGAGCATCCCGACCCAGACCAGTTCCGGCTTCAGTTTCGGCAGTGCAGCCAGCACCTGGGCTGCGTCCTCGTGCGACAGCACCGGCTCCAGCGACACGCCGACTTTGACCCCGGCTGCGCGGGCCCTGGCCAGGGCAGCGAGCCTCTCCTCAGCGGTGCCGGCAAACGGCTCAAAGAAGCGGCAACGCTCCGGGTCGAGCGTGGTCAGCGAAATCCAGTAGCGGTCGCGCTCGCTTAGTTCGCTGAGGGTCGAGTCCGGTAGATACCCGGATTTGGAGAGGAGCTGTACCGGGAACTGGAAGCGATGGAGCAGGTTGATGACCGCCTCGGTGATACCTGGTTTGACCGACCTGGGCAGCGGGTCACCAAGGAAGCTGACGTGGACGTATGGCCGCTCATCGGATACGGCCGCCCACTCGTGGCAGGCGCGCATGAGGTCGTCGAGCAGGCCTGGTCGCGGTTGCGGATGCGGGCTGTAGTACTCGAATTCGCTGATGTGCAGGATGCGCGGGCAGTAGCAGTAACGGCAGCCGTGGGGACAGCGGTCATAGATGTTGACGGCCAGGTCGGCGTAGATTCGGGCCGCGCCCCGCGGCTCATAGAGCGAGGTCACCG